>NZ_JACEXH010000122.1:0-10273 GCF_014525465.1 Actinotalea sp. JY-7885
GGCCCGGACCAGCTCGGCCCGACCCGCCGCGCCGGTGCGGACGAGCTGCGCGCGAAGCTGCGCGAGGTCGCCGCCGGCCTCGGCGCGGGCGCGCGTCACCTCGTCGCGCGGCGCACCCCCGCGATGGCGCTCGGCGTCATGGCGGCGCACCGCTTCATCTACGGCGTGACGTTCATCGCGAGCATCCTCATCGCCCGGAACCTGCTCTCCGACCCCGCCGACAGCGCGGCCGGGCTCGCGACGTTCGGGCTCGTGCTCGGCGCGTCGGCCGTGGGCTTCGCGGGCGCCGTCATCCTGACGCCCCTCGCGCACCAGCGCCTCACCCCGGAGCAGTGGATCGTCGTCTGCCTCGGCATCGGCGCGGGCAGCCAGGTGCTGCTCGCCGTCACGGTGGAGCGGACCGCGGTGCTGGTCGGCGCCGTCCTGCTCGGCCTCGCCGCCCAGGGCACCAAGATCGCGGTCGACACCATCGTGCAGCGCGACACCGACGACGAGTTCCGCGGGCGCGCGTTCGCGCTCTACGACGTCTTCTACAACGCCGCCTTCGTGGGCGCCGCCGCCCTCGCGGCCGCCGTGCTGCCGGACACGGGCTGGTCCCGCCCCGCCTTCGCGGCCCTCGCGGTCGCCTACGTCGTCACGGCGGTCCTGCTGCGGCTGGGCGTCGCGCGGGCCGCCGCGGCGGCCGCCCGGCACGTCGGGTCGGACGCCGTCCCGCTCTAGGATCGGCCGCGTGAGCGAGCCGACGGGCCAGGCCGACGCCCTCGCCGACCTGGCGGCGCGCGCCGTCGTCGACGCCCTGGCGCTGCCGGAGGGGGCGCACGAGCAGGCGGCGGCCACCCTGCTCGTCGACCTCGACGCGGGCACGGTCGTGTTCGCGAACCTCCTCGCGACCCAGCTCGCCCCGGACGTCCGCCTCCCGGCCCCGCTGGCCGAGTGGTCCCGCGCCGCCGGGCTCCGGACCCAGGACGGCCTCGGGCTCGACGAGGGCCTGCGCACGCTCGCGACGATCGCGCGCGAGGCGCCGTCGCGCGGGATCCAGGTCAGCGCGGAGCGGGCCACCGGCGACTCCGCCCTGCGCGAGGCGCTCTGGGTCGTCGGCGTGCCGCTCGCCGGCGCGCCCGCCCCGCTCGCGCACCAGGCGCTGGTCGTCCTGCTGCCGCTGCGGTCGCGGACCGCGGCGGCCGCCATGCCGGACCTGGGCACCGACGTCCACGCCCGCGCTGCGGTCGCGAGCAGCGTGTCGTTCACGATCACGGACCCCACCCAGCCCGGCGACCCGATCGTGTGGGTGAACCCGGCGTTCGAGCGCGTCACCGGCTACCGGGCCGAGGACGTCATCGGCACCAACTGCCGCTTCCTGCAGGGCCCTGACACCGACCGCGAGGTCGTGGCCCGCATCCGCGCCGCGCTCGAGGCCCGCACCACGGTCGCGGACACGCTCCTCAACTACCGCGCCGACGGCACGCCGTTCTGGAACCAGGTGGTCATCAGTCCCGTCCTGGACGCCGACGGCCACGTGACGCACCACGTCGGCATCCAGGCCGACGTCACCGAGCGCGTGCAGGCGCTGCTCGCGCGCGAGGCGGCGCTCGACGAGGCCCGGGTCTCGAGCCGCCGCCTGCACCTGCTGGCGGAGGTGAGCCAGACCCTCGCGGAGCACCTCGACTACACCGACGCGGTCCGGGCGCTCGCCCAGGTCGCCGTCCCGCGGCTCGCGTCGTGGGGCTTCGTCGCCGTCGTGGACGAGCGCGGCAGGTTCGACGGCCTGCACATCGTCGCGGCGGACCCGGTCGACGCCATCGACGCCGCGGAGCTCGAGCGCGCCGACCTCGGCTGGCTCACGCGCTCACCGCGCATCGCGCACGCGCTGGCGAGCCCGGCCGGACACGTCCCGGTGGCCTCCCCCGTCGACGTGGCGTCCCTGGCCGCCCGCACGACGCCGCGCCAGCTCGCCCTGCTCCACCGCCTCGGGCTGGGCAGCGCGCTCGTGGTGCCGCTGCGGGCCCGTGACGGCGTGCTGGGTGTCCTGGTCCTGGTCGTCCGAGACCGGCACGACCTGCTGCAGGAGAACGTCATCACGGCCGCGCACCTCGGGCACCGCGCCGGCGTGGGCCTCGACAACGTGCGCCTGTACCAGCGCGAGCGCGAGGCCGCGGTGACGCTCCAGCGCAGCCTGCTCCCCGAGCTGCCCGAGATCCCCGGCCTCGACGTCGCCGCGGCCTACGTCCCGGCCCTCGACCGCGCCCAGGTCGGGGGCGACTGGTTCGACGTCCTGCCGCTGCCCGACGGCGCCGTCGGCCTGGCCGTGGGCGACGTCGTGGGGCACGACCTGCACGCCGCCGCGTCCATGGGCCAGCTGCGGTCGGTCCTGCGCTCCTACGCGTGGTCCGGCCAGGACGCGGGCACGGTCGTCGCGCGGCTCGACGAGCTGGTCCAGGGGCTCGGCATGGCCGACATCGCCACCTGCGTCTACCTGCGCCTCGAGGGCTCGACCCTGCGCTACACCCGCGCGGGTCACCCGCCGCCGTTCGTCCGCACGGCCGACGGCGTCGTGCGGGAGCTGGACGGCGCGCTGACCACCCCGGTCGGGGTCCCGGTGCCCGGCCGGCCCGTCGTGGAGGCCGCGGTGGACCTGCCCCCCGGCGCGGTGCTGGTCGTCTACACCGACGGCCTCCTCGAGCGCCGCAGCCGTCCGCTGCGGCGCGGGATCGCCGAGCTGCGCGCGACGCTCGAGGCGATGCCCGACGGGATGGACGCCCGCGGCATCTGCGACCACCTGGTCGCGACGCTCGCGGGCGGCGAGCACGAGGACGACGTCTGCGTCCTGGTGGTGCGGCGGGACGCCGAGCCGGACTGAGCCGCCGTCAGGCTCCCGGCCCGGCCCGTCCGCCCGGCCGTCCGCCCGGCCGCCCACCGGGCCGTCCACCGTCCGTGACGACCTCCCAGTCCGCGACGGGCCCGGGCACGACCACGAAGAGCGGGTGCGGCTCGGGAACCTCGACGTCGCGCCAGCGCGCGAGGACGTCGGGGCTCCGGGCGGCGAGCTTCGCGCGCAGGTGGTCCCACTCGTGCGCCAGCTGCCCCTGCGTCACGTCGAGGCGCAGGGCGGCGTCGGGCGGTCCGAGCACGCGCGTCCGGTCGTAGGAGTAGCCGCGCCGGGCCGCCTCGTCCGCGAGCGCGTGCAGGAAGGTCAGGATCGGTGCCCCGACGTCGAGCGGCGGCCCGCCCGGCGCGACGGGGCCGGGCTCGCCCACGCGGAAGCGCCGCAGCTGGGGGTGGTTGCGGTACCCGCGCGTGGTGCCGGTGAGCACCTTCTGCGCGAGCAGGGCCTCGCGCCAGCCGGCCGTGAGCCCCTGGCGGTCGAGGTAGCGCGGGTGGACCGACCAGAGCCTCATGGGCCCAGCCTCACCCCGGCGGCGCTCAGCCGCGCGCCGCCCACCACTCGCGCAGCGCCCGCTCGGCCTCGGCCGGGTCCTGGGGCCCGTGCTCCATGCGCAGGTCGAGCAGGAAGCGGTAGGCCTGCCCCACCTCGCGGCCGGGCGGGATGCCGAGGATCGCCATGATCTGCTCGCCGTCGAGGTCGGGCCGGATGGCGGCCAGCTCCTCGTGCTCGCGCAGCTCCGCGATGCGCCGCTCCAGGTCGTCGTAGGCGAAGGACAGCCGCTCGGCCTTGCGCCGGTTCCGCGTCGTGCAGTCCGAGCGCGTGAGCCGGTGCAGGCGCTCGAGCAGCGGCCCGGCGTCGGTGACGTAGCGGCGCACGGCCGAGTCCGTCCAGCCGCTCTCGCCGTAGCCGTGGAACCGCAGGTGCAGCTCCGTCAGGCGCGCCACGGCCTGCACCGTCTCCTTGTCGAAGCGCAGCGCCTTGAGCCGGCGCGCGGCCAGCTTGGCCCCCACCACCTCGTGGTGGTGGAAGCTCACCCCGCCGCCCGACTCGAAGCGGCGCGTCGCGGGCTTGCCGACGTCGTGCAGCAGGGCGGCGAGCCGCAGGACCAGGTCGGGACCGGGCACCGGACCCGTCGGGTGCTCGTGCGTGCCCGTCTCGAGGTCGATGGCCTGGGCCAGCACCGTGAGCGAGTGCTGGTAGACGTCCTTGTGCCGGTGGTGCTCGTCGATCTCCAGGCGCAGCGCCGGCAGCTCGGGCAGCACGTGGTCGGCCAGGCCGGTCTCGACCAGGACCTCGAGGCCCGGGCGCGGGTCCGGCGCGAGCATGATCTTGACGAGCTCGTCGCGCACCCGCTCCGCGGACACGATCGTGATCCGGTCGGACATGCGCTCCATCGCGGTGCGGACGTCCGGGGCGAGCGCGAACCCGAGCTGGGCCACGAACCGCGCGGCGCGCATCATGCGCAGCGGGTCGTCGTCGAACGACTGCTCGGCCGTCACCGGCGTGCGCAGCACCTGCTTCGCGAGGTCCGCGAGGCCGTCGAAGGGGTCGACGAACGTCAGGGACGGCAGCCGGACCGCCATCGCGTTGACGGTGAAGTCGCGCCGCGACAGGTCGCCCTCGAGCGTGTCGCCGAACGCCACGACCGGCTTGCGCGAGGTGCGGTCGTACTCGTCCGTGCGGTAGGTCGTGACCTCCACGACGACGTCGGCACCCCCGCCGCGCGCGAAGCGCCGGGCGCCGATGGTGCCGAACTCGCGTCCGATGTCCCAGTGCGCGTCGCCCCACGCGGCGAGGATGCGCTGCGTCTGGTCCGGGGTCGCGGAGGTCGCGAAGTCGAGGTCGCTGCTCACGCGGCCGAGGAAGGCGTCGCGCACGGGGCCGCCGACCAGGGCCAGCTCGTGGCCCTCTCGCGCGAAGGCCTCGCCGAGCTCCACCGCGGCGGGGGCCAGCTCGGCGATGACCGTCAGCGCGCGGCGCTGGAGCGCCGCGAGGGCGCCCGGGTCGGGCGTGGTGGCAGGCGCAGTGGCAGCGGGTCGCGAGGTCGGCGGGAGAGGAGTGGACACGGGACACCAGCGTGCCAGATGCGGCAGCGCCCGCCGCCGTCCGGTCCCGCCCCAGCCCTGGTCGTTACAGTGGCGCCATGTCGAGCGCCGTCCCTCACCCGCGGCCGGGCCCCGTGCCCGCACCGCCCGGGGGCCACGCGCTGCGCATCCAGGCCCCCGACCGCACGGCCGCCTCGCGGCGCCCGGTGCACACCCTGCCGGTCGTCGAGGAGACCTCCGCGGGCGGGCTCGTGGTGCGCCAGGACGCCGGGGCGCCGCACGCCGCCGTCATCGCGCGCCGCAACCGGGCCGGGCGGCTCGAGTGGTGCCTGCCGAAGGGGCACCTCGAGGGCACGGAGACCCCGGCCGAGGCGGCCGTGCGGGAGATCGCGGAGGAGACGGGCATCCGCGGCGAGGTCGTGCGAGCGCTCGGCACCATCGACTACTGGTTCACGGGTGACGACCGCCGCGTGCACAAGGTCGTCCACCACTTCCTCCTGCACGCGCGCGGCGGCGTCCTGAGCGTCGACGGCGACCCCGACCAGGAGGCCGAGGAGGTCGCCTGGGTGGCGCTGACCGCGCTGCCCGAGCGGCTCGCGTACCCGAACGAGCGCCGGCTGGCCCAGGCCGCCACCCAGCTCCTCGCCGGCGAGGCCGGGTGAGCCCAGGGATGAGGGCGCGGTCGGTCGTCCGGCGCGCGGCCGTGGGCTCCGCGCTGCTCGCGGCGCTGCTGGGCGCGCCGGCCGTCGCCGCCGCCCAGCCGGCCGGCGGTGCTCCCGCCGGTCCGGCCACGACCGCGTCCGAGCGCGAGGACCTGCCGCTGAGCATCGAGCTGGACGCGGTGACGGGCATCCTCGAGCCCGGCCAGGACCTCGTCGTCTCGGGGACGATCCGCAACACCGGAGACGCGACTCTCGAGATCCCGCGCGTCGTGGTGCACCTCGAGCGGTCGGCGTTCGCCTCGCGCACCGAGCTCGACGAGTGGCGCGAGGCCGACACGACCGAGCCGTCGGGCCGCGGCGTGCTCACCGTGGACCTCACCGAGGCCGTGCCCCCCGGCGCCGCCCTGCCCTTCACCGTCACCGTGCCCGCCGCGTCCGTCGGCCTGCGCACCAGCGCCTCCTGGGGACCGCGCGGGCTCGCCGTGGAGGTCGTCGACCGCCAGGACGACGTCCGCCGCCGGCAGGGCCTGGCCCGCACGTTCACGATCTGGTTCCCCGAGCAGGACGTCACCCCGACGAGCGTCTCCCTCGCCGTCCCCGTCGTGGGACCGGCCGCCGGCAGCGAGCCGGGCACCGACACGCTGCTCACCGCCCTCACCCGCCCGGGTGGCCGGCTCACGACGCTGCTGAACGCCACCGCGGACCGGCCGGAGATCACCTGGCTCCTCGACCCGTGGCTGGTCCAGCGTGCGGCCGGTGGCGCCGCCCCCGCGGGTCCCGCCTGGGCCGAGCGGCTGCTCGGTGCGGCCGCGGACCACGAGGTGGCCCTGCTGCCGTTCGCCGACGTGGACCCGTCCGCGATCGCCCACTCCGGCTCGACCAGCCTCTGGGACGCCGCGGTCGCCCGCTCCGCGCTGACCGCGCAGGAGGTTGGCGTCCCGGACCCGGGGCTGAACCGCCTCGTCCTGCCGGCCAACCCGACACCCGACGCCGAGACGGCCGCCCTCGCGGGGACGGGCGGGCTCATGGTCGTCGCACCCGGTGCGCTGTCGCCCGCGGCCGAGACGAGCTACACGCCGTCGGCCCGCAGCACTGTCGAGACCGCCGCCGGTGAGGTCACCGTGCTCGTGCCCGACGAGCGGCTCTCGGCCGCCCTCGAGACCGGCACCGTGCAGGAGCGCCTCGACGACGAGACACGGCCCGACCAGCTGACGCCCACGACGGCGGCCCAGGACCTGCTCGCCGAGCTCGCGGTGCTGACCCGCGAGCGACCCAACGACGCGAGGCACGTGCTGATCTCGGCGTCGCGGCACTGGGACCCGGACCCCGCGCTCGTCGGCGCCCAGCTCGAGGCGCTCGAGGCGGCCCCCTGGGTGCGCACCGCACCGATCGCGGAGCTCGCGACCGTGGAGCCCGTCGACCGCGGCCGGCTCCCGGAGCGGGAGGTGGCCACGGCGGAGATCTCCCCGGCGCTGATCTCGACCCTCGAGCAGACGCTCGACCAGCGCGTCGCGCTCGCGTCGGTCGCCGAGCGCCCGGCGGCGCTGGTCGGTGACCTGGAGCTCGAGCGCCTCACGCCGTTGTCGGTGGCCTGGCGCGACGACCCCGACGGGCGGGACCAGGTGGTCGCGGCCGCGGTGGCACGTACGGACGCCCTGCGCGACGCCGTCACCGTGCGCCCCGGCAGCGACGTCTTCCTCGTCTCGACGACCGGCGAGCTGCCCGTCGTCGTGGAGAACACGCTCGACCAGCCCGTGACGGTCGTCGTCGCCCTGCGGCCCAGCGACCCCCGGCTCGTCGCCGACGAGGCCGTGACCGTCACGGTCCCGGGCGAGGGCCAGCGGGAGGTGCTGCTGCCGGTGCACGCCGTGCAGAGCGCCGACGTCCCCGTCACCGTCGAGCTGCGCACCGGGGACGGCGTCGTGCTGGACGACCGCACCGTCCTCACGGTCCGGGTGCGCGCCGAGTGGGAGGGGATCGGTGCCGCGGTGCTCGGCGGGCTCCTGGCCCTCGGCCTGGTCCTGGGCATCGTCCGCACCATCCGGCGCGGCCGGACCGCCGCCCGCGCGGCCCCGGTGGTGGCCGGGCCCGACGCCCTCTCGCCGGAGGAGGAGTCCGACGAGCTCGAGCCCAGCGGGACGCCGGGGCGGGCGGCACCGTGAGCAGCATCGGCCGCAGCACGGCCATCATGGCGGCGGGCACGGCCACCTCACGCGTGCTCGGCGTCGTCCGTGCGGCGGTCCTCGTGGCGGCGATCGGCCTCAACGCCCCCGCGGCCAACGCGTTCGCCGCGGCGAACTGGCTGCCGAACATGCTCTACATGCTCGTGGCGGGCGGGGTGCTCAACGCGGTGCTCGTGCCGCAGATCGTGCGCGCCTACCGCGAGCGCGACGGGCAGCAGTACGTCGACCGACTGCTGACGATCTCGATCTCGCTGCTGCTCGCCCTCACCGTCGTGATCACGGTCGCCGCACCGCTCGTGGTGCGCCTGGTGGTCAGCGACAAGGACCCCGAGTTCGTCGCGCTCACCACGACCTTCGCGGTGTGGTGCCTCCCGCAGGTCTTCTTCTACGGCCTCTACACGCTCCTCGGGCAGGTCCTCAACGCACGGGAGAGCTTCGGCCCCTACATGTGGGCGCCGGTCGTCAACAACGTCGTGGCCATCGGATCGCTCGGCGTGTTCATCGCCGCGTTCGGCAGGTACCAGGAGGGCGGTGGGTTCGACGACCCCACCACCTGGGACGCCGGCCACGTCGCGCTCCTGGCCGGCGGCGCGACGCTGGGCGTGGTCGTGCAGGCGCTCGTCCTCCTGGTGCCCCTGCGCCGCATCGGGTTCCGCTTCCGGCCGCGGTTCGACTGGCGCAACGCCGGCCTGGGCAGCGCCGGCCGGGTCGCCGGGTGGACCTTCGCCGCGCTCGTCGTCGGCCAGCTCGGCATCCTCGCCGTGATGCGCGTGACCTCGTCCGCGGCCCAGGAGTTCGAGGCGGACGTGGCGGGCAACAACGCCTACTCGCTCGCCTTCACCGTCTTCATGCTGCCCCACTCGCTCGTGACGGTCTCGCTCCTCACGGCGTTCTTCACCCGCCTGTCCGGCCACGCCGCGGCCGACGACCGCCGGGCGGTGCGCGAGGACTTCTCCAGCGGGCTGCGCACCATCGGCGTCTTCACGGTCATCGCGACGGCGGTCCTGGCCGTGCTCGCCCTGCCGCTGGTCCGCGTCGTGTTCCCCTCCGCGTCGCCGGGCGAGCTCGGCGCCCTCGCCCCCGTGGTGGTCGCGCTGCTCTTCGGTCTGTCCGCGCTGGGCGCGTGGTCCCTGTGCCAGCGCGTGTACTACGCGTTCGAGGACGCGCGGAGCCTCTTCTGGGTGCAGGTGGCGATGGCAGGGGTCGTCGCCGGCGGGACGATGCTCGGCGCGGCCGTGCTGCCCGCGCGGTGGTGGACCGTCACGGCCGGCGCCTCGATCGCGGCGTCCTACGTGCTGGGAGCCGTGTGGGGCGGCGTCCTCGTCCGGCGGCGGGTGGGCGGCACCGGGCGGCGCGCCGCGTCGATGCACGCCCGCGCCGTCCTCAGCGCCGGCGTGGCGACCGCCGTCGGCTGGCCGCTGAGCCTCCTGTTCGGCGACCTGGGCCGGCTCGGGTTCCTCCAGGCCGCAGGACTGTGCGTCCTGGTCGGCTCCGTCATGCTCGCGATCTACCTCGGCGGCCTGCGCCTGCTCGGCGTGGACGACGTCGCCCGCCTGGCGGCCCCGCTGATGGCACGCCTGGGCCGTAGCATGGGCGGGCGGGCCGGCCGGGACGGCACTCGCCAGGACCGCACGGACGGACGAGGGGATGGTCGGGTGGACGTCGTCGTGGAGCAGGGCACCCTGCTCGCCGGCAGGTACCGCCTCGAGCGGTCCGCAGCCACCGACCTGCCCGACGTCGAGGCGTGGGACGCCCACGACCAGATCCTCGACCGCCCGGTGCGCGCGCTCGTGCTCCGCGCCGGACGCGTCGCCCAGGCGCAGGACGCCGCGCGCCGCGCCGCCCTCGTGACCGACCCGCGCCTGCTGCGCGTCCTGGACGTCGGCGACCACGAGGGCCTGGCCTACACCGTCACCGAGCCGCTCACGGGCCGCACGCTCGCCGACGCCGTCGCGTCCGGCCCGCTCCCGGCGGACCAGGCGCGGGCGATCGTCGGCGAGGCGGCCGTCGCGCTCGAGGTCGCCCGACGCCGCGGCCTCCACCACCTCGCGCTGCGCCCGTCGGCCGTGCGCATCACGCCCGCGGGCGGCGTCGTCGTCACCGGCCTGGGCATCGACGGTGAGATCCTCGGCGGCGGCCCCGGCGACGCACGGTCGACCACCCGCGCGGACACCGTCGGCCTCGTCGCGCTGCTGTACCTCGCGCTGACGGGGCGGTGGCCGCACCGCGAGGCCATGCCCGACGCCGGCATCGCCGCGCCGCCCGACGAGGACGGCACGCCCGTCCCGCCCGTCGCGCTCGCGCCCGACGTCCCGAACGACCTCGACACGCTGTGCGCGGTCACCCTCGGTCCGCACGACGACGGCCCGCACAGTCCGGCCGAGCTGGTCCGCGAGCTCGAGCCGTGGGGCGCCGTCACCGCCGTCCCGGCGGACACCCCCGCCACGACGCCCGCGGCGCCGGCGGTCGTCCCGCCGCGCGCGGCCGCGGCGCGCGTCC
>NZ_JACEXH010000123.1:0-10272 GCF_014525465.1 Actinotalea sp. JY-7885
CGCGTGGTGGTCGTGGCCGCGCCCGGGCGCGCCCCCGGGGTGCGCGCGGCTCTCGCGGCCTCGGCGCTGGCGCCGTTCCTCCGGCCGCCGTCCGGAGGCGGCGTCCTGGACGCACCGCTCGCCGTCCTGACGCCCCGCGAGACCAAGGGGCTCGAGTTCGACGTCGTCGTGCTGGTCGAGCCGGCGGACCTCGAGGCGACCCCGGGCGACCTCTACGTCGCGATGACGCGCCCGACGCGTCGGCTCCACGTGGTGGCGAGCGGCCGGCTCCCCGCAGGGCTGGTCGGCGACGAGGCGGACGCCCCGGCCGCGCCCCTTCACTCCTCGCAGGCGACCTGACCCAGGAGCGCCAGACCCTGGAGGTCGCCCGGACCGAGGTCGGTGCGGGTCGACGTCATGGGGTGCATGAGCTCGGCCGGGTCGTCGACGTGGTCGAGCCCGAGCACGTGGGCGAGCTCGTGGACGACGATGGCACGCGCCTGCGCCGCTCCCCCGTCGCGGGCGAGCAGCTCCGAGAGGTCGTCGGCGTCGAGCACGAGGCGCCCCGCGGCGAGCCACCTGCCCGTGCCGTCGGCCCCCGGCACGGCGGCCGAGCCGCCCACGCCTGCCACCTGGCCCGCGAGCTCGGGCACGACCGTCTCGTCCGACCACGCGACCAGGACGGGCGCCCAGCCCGACCCGTACCGCTCGGGCTGGATGAGGCGCCGCTCCAGGCGCGGCTCCTCGTCCGTGGTGCCGGCCGCCTCGAGCCGCAGGCCCGTCGCCGCCTGCACCAGGACGACCGCCTCGTCCAGGACCGCCTGGCCCCCGGCCGGCGCACCGTCGGGGCGCACGACGTACCGCACCGGCCGGCAGGGGTCGTAGCCGACGGGCCCGCCGGCGGCGTCGGTGTGCAGGAAGGCGTGCGAGCCGGACGTCGTCACGGCCACGGCGGGCAGCGGACGGCCCTGCGCCGGGGCCGGCGCGGGCACGGCGACGGCCTCGCCGTCGATCTCCACGTACGCCCGGGGGCGGACGAGCGCCTGCAGGTCCCCGCCGGACCCCTCGTAGGCCATGGCACCGCCGGTGAGCGCCACGGCCAGGACGAGCACGACCACGCCGGGACGGCGCCGGCGCCGGGCACGACGCCGCACCACCTCCGGGACCGGCGCCGCATGCTCCACGCGCACAGTGTCCCGGTGTGCGCGGCGTCCCGCCTGTCGGGCCGGTTTTGGCCGCGCTCCCCCGGCGGTCCACCATGGACGTGTGCTGCGCGCCCTGCTCCTCGAGAGCCTCCACCCCCTGGCCACGACGATCCTCGAGTCGGACGGGGTCGAGGTGACGTCCCGGACCGGCGCGCTGGACGAGGACGAGCTGATCGCCGCCCTCGACGGGGTGCACCTGCTCGGCATCCGCTCCAAGACCCAGGTCACGCCGCGCGTGCTCGACGCCGCCCCGGACCTCATGGCGATCGGCGCATTCTGCATCGGCACCAACCAGGTGGCGCTGCGTGCCGCCGCCGAGCGCGGGGTCGCCACGTTCAACGCCCCCTTCTCCAACACGCGCTCGGTCGTGGAGATCACGCTCGCCGAGATCATCGCCCTGACGCGGCGCCTCACCGAGCGCGACCGCGCCCTGCACGACGGCGTGTGGGACAAGTCCGCGGAGGGCTCGCACGAGGTGCGCGGTCGCACGCTGGGCATCGTCGGCTACGGGAACATCGGCACCCAGCTGTCGGTGCTCGCCGAGGCGCTCGGCATGTCGGTGGTCTTCTACGACTCGCAGGAGAAGCTCGCGCTCGGCAACGCGCGCCGCATGGAGACGCTCGACGAGCTCCTCGACGTCGCCGACGTCGTGACGCTGCACGTCGACGGGCGTGAGGGCAACGCCGGCCTCTTCGGCGCGGCGCAGTTCGCGCGCATGCGGCCCGGCGCGATCTTCCTCAACCTCTCGCGCGGGTTCGTCGTGGACTACGCGGCGCTGCGCGAGCACGTGCTGTCGGGGCGGGTCGGCGGCGCCGCGGTCGACGTCTTCCCCGAGGAGCCCAAGCGCCGTGGGGACGCGTTCGACTCCGAGCTGCGCGGCCTGCCCAACGTCATCCTCACCCCGCACATCGGCGGGTCGACCGAGGAGGCGCAGGAGGCCATCGGGCAGTTCGTGGCCAACAAGCTGCGGGACTACGTCCGCACGGGCTCGACCACCCTGAGCGTCAACCTGCCCAACCTCGCACTGCCCGCGGGCACCAGCACCCACCGCCTCGCGCACCTGCACCACAACACCCCGGGCGTCCTCGCGGGGATCAACCAGACGCTCGCAGAGCACGGGGTCAACATCGAGGGCCAGCTCCTCGCGACGCGCGGCGAGCTCGGCTACGTGGTGACCGACGTCGCCGCGGACCTGGGCCCCGACGTGTGCGACGTGCTGCGGACCATGCCGCAGACGATCCGCCTGCGCGTCCTGTCCTGACCCGGGCGGGGTCGGCCCGGGCGTCCTGACTCCGGGGTCCGGTCCGGGCCGCTGCGGCCCGGACCGGCCCGGTCAGCCGGTCTTGCGGCGGAACGTGCGCTTGCCGGGGCCGGTCGTCTCGGGGCCGTGGACGGCCCCGGTGTTGGACCGGCCCTGCGCACTGCGGTGCGCGGCGCCCTGCTTGCGATCGAGCGCTTCGCGGAACCGCGCCTTGGCGTCCTCGGGCACCGTGGTGTCCTCGGGCACCGTGGTGTCCTCGGGCACCGTGGTGTCCTCGGGCACCGTGGTGTCCTCGGGCGCCGTGCCGGCGCCGTCCTCGGGGGTCTGGCTGCGGTCGTCGGCCATGGGCCCACCTCCTGGTGTGGTCGTCCTCCGGGGGCTCCCGGGCTCCGGCGCTGGTGCGTGGGGCGGTGCCACGCTACTGCGCCGCACCAACGCCTTTCTCCCTGGACGCCCGGGGTGCGCGTCGGCGTACCGTCGGGCGGTGCCCACCATGACGTACCGCCGCGCCGGGCGCTCCGGTCTGCTCCTGCCCGCCGTCTCGCTCGGGCTCTGGCAGGGCTTCGGGGTCGACCGCCCCGTCGCCCTGCAGCGCGAGATCGTGCTGCACGCCGTGGACCGGGGCGTGACGCACCTCGACCTCGCCAACAACTACGGGCCGCCCCCCGGGGCGGCGGAGGAGACCCTGGGCCGGCTCCTGCGCACCGACCTGCGGGGCCACCGCCACGAGCTCGTGCTGACCACGAAGGCCGGTTACCGGGCGTGGCCGGGACCGTACGGCGAGCACGGCGGCCGGGCGTACCTGCTGCGCTCGCTGGACCGGTCGCTCGCGCTCCTCGGCGTCCCCGAGGTCGACGTCTTCTACAGCCACCGCTTCGACCCGACGACGCCCCTGGCGGAGACGATCGCGGCGCTCGGCACGGCGCTGACCTCCGGCCGGGCGCGGTACGTCGGGATCTCGTCGTACTCGGCGGCGCGGACGCTCGAGGCGCTCGACGTGGCCCGGGACCTGGGCGTCCCGCTCACGCTGCACCAGTCGTCCTGGTCGCTGCTGAACCGCTGGGTCGAGCGCCCCGCCGCCGGACCGGACGGCACCGAGCAGGCTCTGCTGGACGTCGTCGAGCGCGCGGGGATGGGCCTGGTGGCGTTCTCCCCCCTCGCCCAGGGTCTGCTCACGGACCGGTACCTGCGCGGCGTGCCGCCGGACTCGCGTGCCGCGCGCGGCGGCTCCTTCGACCCGGCGTGGCTGACGGCCGAGAACCTCGGGCGCGTCCGGGGGCTCGACGCGATCGCCCGGGCCCGTGGCCAGAGCCTCGCCCAGATGGCGATCTCGTGGGTGCTCCGCGACCCGCGGACCACCTCGGTGCTGGTCGGGGCGAGCAGCACCGCCCAGCTGGACGACACCCTGGCCGCCCTCGACGGGCCCGGCTTCTCGGTGGACGAGCTGACGGCGGTCGACGCCCTCGCGCAGGACGCCGGCGTGAACCTCTGGGCTGCACGCTCGAGCGACCTGTGACGGGACCTTCTGGTCATCAACCTACGGTTGCGTAACCTAGAATCGAGACGTGGAACCCACCGCCGACCGCCCCTGGCTCGCCTCGTACGCACCCGGCGTCCCCGCCGACGTGCCGGAGCTGGACGGGCCCGTGACACGGACCCTGGAGAACGTGGCCGCGCGGTACGCGGGCCGCGTCGCGACCGACCTGCTCGGCCGCGGCACGACCTACGGCTCGCTGGCCCGCCGGGTCGCCCAGGCCGCCGGCGCGCTGCACGCCCACGGCGTGCGGCCGGGCGACCGCGTGGCCCTGGTGCTGCCGAACAGCGCGACGCACGTCGTGGCCTTCTACGCGGTGCTGCGCATCGGCGCCGTCGTGGTCGAGCACAACCCGACGTACTCCAGCGAGGAGCTGCGCCACCAGCTGGCCGACAGCGGCGCGACGGTCGCGCTGGTGTGGACCAAGGCGGTCCCCGCGGTGCTCGAGGCGCGACCGCACACCTCCGTGCGCACCGTGGTCGCGGTCGACCTCGCCGCCGACCTGCCGCTGTCCTCGCGCGTCGCCCTGCGCCTGCCGATCGCGGCCGCGCGGCGCAGCCGCGACGCCCTGCGGTCGCCGGTCCCGACCGCACCCGACGTGACCACGTGGGCGCGGTTCGTCCGGGGCGCGGAGCCGCTGCCCGCGGCACACCCCCACCCGGACCTGGACGACGTCGCCCTGCTGCAGTACACCGGCGGCACGACGGGCACCCCCAAGGGCGCCGTCCTGACGCACCGCAACATCGCCGTCAACGCGGCGCAGGGCCAGGCCTGGACCCGTCACGACGTGGGCAGCGAGACCGTCTACGCGGCCCTGCCGTTCTTCCACGCCTTC
Source organism: Actinotalea sp. JY-7885 (assembly GCF_014525465.1). NCBI lineage: Bacteria > Bacillati > Actinomycetota > Actinomycetes > Micrococcales > Cellulomonadaceae > Actinotalea > Actinotalea sp. JY-7885. The sequence goes on from NZ_JACEXH010000123.1 coordinate 4,815, forward strand.
GGCCTCACGCTCTGCCTGACCTACGCGGTGCGCATCGCGGCGACCTCGGTGATCTTCCCGAAGTTCGACGTCGACACCGTGCTCGCCGCCCAGCGCCGACGCCCCGCGACCTTCATGCCGGGGGTGCCGCCGATGTTCGAGCGCCTGGCTGCGGCGGCCAAGCGCACGGGCACGGACCTCACGTCGCTGCGCCGGTCGATCTCGGGCGCGATGGCCCTCTCCGCCGAGACGGCGCGGGCGTGGGAGGAGGTCACGGGCGGGATCCTCGTCGAGGGGTACGGCCTGACGGAGACCTCGCCGGTGGCGCTCGGGAGCCCGCTCTCCGAGGCACGTCGTCCGGGGACGCTCGGCCTGCCCTTCCCCTCCACGTGGATCCGGGTCGTGGACCCCGAGGACCCCATGGTGGACGTCCCGGCCGGCGATCAGGGCGAGCTCCTCATCTCGGGCCCCCAGGTCTTCCAGGGCTACTGGAACCGGCCCGAGGAGACCGCGGCCGTCCTGATCGAGCGTGAGGGCCGGACGTGGCTGCGCACCGGCGACGTGGTGGTCGTGGAGCCCGACGGCTTCGTGCGCCTCGTGGACCGCATCAAGGAGGTCATCATCACCGGTGGCTTCAACGTGTACCCGTCCCAGGTCGAGGACCACCTGCGGCAGATGCCCGGCATCGAGGACGTCGCCGTGGTCGGGGTGCCCGCCGCCGGTGACCTCGGCGAGCGCGTCGTGGCCGCGGTGGTCCTGTCCCACGGTGCGACGGGCGTCGAGCTCGACGCCGTCCGCGCCTGGTGCGAGACCCGCCTGGCGCGCTACGCCCTGCCGCGCGACCTCGTGGTCCTCAGCGAGCTGCCCCGCTCCCAGATCGGCAAGGTGCTGCGGCGCGTCGTGCGTCAGGACGTCATGAACCGCTGAGGCGGCGCACCCTCAGCGCGCCGCCTCGCGCAGCACGCGCGAGCGCACGTAGTCGTGGACCTCGTCGAGGGTGGCGACCTGCCGGTCCGTCTGCCCCCACAGCTCACGGCACCGGTCCGCGTCGACCCCCAGGGCCGGCGCCAGCGCCGTCATGGTCTGCCACAGCCCGCGCTTGCCGACGACGGCGCTGCGCAGCAGCTCGACCTCCAGGAGGGCCGTCAAGGGCTCCCGCTGCAGGCCGGCCCCGCTCGTCTTCAGGCGCGCCAGCCGCTCCCCGGCCCAGGTCGCCACCTGCTTGGGCCGGGCCTGGACCAGGTCCAGGTCGCCGATCAGCGCGCGCAGCTCCTCCCGCTCGCCCTCGACCTCGTCCGCCACGCGGGTCAGTCCCGGGCCCACCGGGGTCCGGGCGAGCGCCTCGGCCGTCCGGCGCATGCGATGCGAGCCGGCCACGGCGCCGGCGAGATGGTCGTTGAGGTAGGTCGACAGGGCCGCGCGGTCCAGCCCACCGGTGGCGGGGGACGTGCGGCCCGCAGCGGCGTCGGTCATCGCGCCTCCCGTCTCGTGACCGGACAAGCGTCGCAGAGGCACCCACGCGGCGCGACCGGATGACGCTCAGGCGGGACGGTCGCCGTGCTCGGCGCGCAGCGCCGTGATGGCGGCCTCGAAGTCGTCCAGCGACTCGAACGCCTGGTAGACGCTCGCGAAGCGCAGGTACGCCACCTCGTCGAGCTCGCGGAGCGGGCCGAGGATCGACAGCCCGATCTCGTGGGCGTCGAGCTCGGCCGTGCCGGTGCTGCGGAGGTTCTCCTCGACGCGCTGCGCCAGCAGGGCGAGGTCGTCCTCGCTCACGGGGCGCCCCTGACAGGCCTTGCGGACGCCGTTGACGATCTTCTCGCGGCTGAACGACTCGGTCACCCCGGACCGCTTGACCACCGAGAGCGAGGCCGTCTCCAACGTGGTGAAGCGGCGCTGGCAGTTCGGGCACTGCCGCCGGCGCCGGATCGAGGCGCCGTCGTCGGACGTGCGCGAGTCGACCACGCGGGAGTCGCTGTGCCGGCAGAACGGGCAGTGCATCGCGCCTCCACCTCCTCCGGCTGACCGCCACACCGTACCGTCGGCGGGCACCGCGCTGCGAACCGCGGTGGTCACGGACGCTGGGGGCCAGGGCGGCGGGATCAGCGCTGCGGAGTCAGGGCTGGGGATCAGGGCTGCGGCACGAGGATCTGCTGCCCGACCTGGAGCTCCGCACCGCCCAGCGCGTTGAGCTGGACGAGGTCGGCGACGACGTCGCGACGGTCCTGGCCCGGCGCCGCGACGCCCCCGGCGATCTCCCAGAGCGTCTCGCCCGGCGCGACGACGTGCGTGACCACGGGCTGGGCGGCCGCGGGAGAGTCCGCGCCGGCGGCCTGGGCCGAGAGCACGACGCCCGCCCCGGCGGCGGCCGCGACCAGCCAGACCGTCAGCCGGCCACGGCGCGTGAGGCGCAGGTGCCCGCCCTGGGCCCGCCCGTCGGCGGCCCGGACCTCCGGGACGCGCCGGGTCGTCGTGCGGCCGGCCGTCGTGCGTCCGGCCGTCGTGCGTGCGGCGGGCGTGCGGACGGACAGGACGGGCTCGTGGTCCCACATGATCGCCGTCATGGCGTCTCCCCTTCGTCGAGCGATTCGAACGCGTGTCCGTCGAACGGCTGTACGTCGAACGTCTGTACGATGTCTACCACGGGCCACCCACCGTGTCGAGACACGCTCGAACAGATGTTTGATCACGCGGCATCGCGCCCCTAAGGTGGAGGCACGACGAGAGACCATCACGAGGCACTGACACGACCCGTCGCAGGGCCGGTCGCCCGAGAAGACATCGCCCGAGAGACATCGCCCGAGAGACACGGAGGCCGTCATGGCGCCCAGGACCACACCCCCGTCGGGCACCGACCAGCAGCCGGGCGGTGACCTCGCGTCGGTGACCGCGCTGCCGGACGCCGCCGCGGGCGGCGACGGGCTCACGCCCCGCCAGCGCCTCGTGCTCGAGACGATCCGGTCGAGCGTCGAGCGGCGGGGCTACCCGCCGAGCATGCGGGAGATCGGCGAGGCGGTCGGGCTGACGAGCCCGTCCTCGGTCAAGCACCAGCTCACCGTGCTCGAGCGCAAGGGCTACCTGCGGCGCGACCCGCACCGTCCGCGCGCCATCGAGGTCGTGCAGCCCGACGACTCGCGGGCCATCAGCCGGCTCGGCGCCGACCGGGGCGGCGTGCCCGTCGACGAGACCGGCATGCACGACGCCGCCCCGGCGCCGTCGTACGTGCCGGTCGTGGGTCGCATCGCGGCCGGCGGCCCGATCCTCGCCGAGCAGGTCGTCGAGGACGTCTTCCCGCTGCCCCGCCAGCTCGTCGGCGAGGGAGAGCTGTTCCTGCTCAAGGTCGCGGGCGACTCGATGATCGAGGCCGCCATCTGCGACGGCGACTGGGTCGTGGTCCGGCGCCAGCCCGTGGCCGAGAACGGCGAGATCGTCGCGGCCATGATCGACGGCGAGGCGACCGTGAAGACGCTACGGCGTGCGGACGGCCACGTCTGGCTGCTGCCGCAGAACGCCGCCTACGAGCCGATCCCGGGCGACGACGCCGTCGTGCTCGGGCGCGTGGTGAGCGTGCTGCGGAGCCTGTGACCCCCGGTCAGAGCCCGAACTGCCGCGCGACGGCGCGGATCTGGTCGGCGGACCGGCGCAGCCCTGCCAGCTCCTCGTCGGACAGCGGGATCTCGAGCCGGGCGGCCACGCCGTCTCGGCCCACCACGGACGGGACCGACAGGCACACGTCGGAGATGCCGCGGTAGTCCTCCAGGAGCGAGGACACCGGGAGCACCCGGCGCTCGTCGCCCAGCACGGCCTCGATGATGCGTGAGCCCGCGAGGGCCACCGCGTAGTTGGTCGCGCCCTTGCCCGCGATGATCCGGTAGGCGGAGTTCACGACCTCCTCCGCGATCCGCTGGCGGTCCGCGGCCTCGAGCCGGCCGACGACCGTGCCGTTGGGCCCGGGCACGCCCGGCCACTCCATCAGGGGCACGGCGCCGATGGTCGCCGAGCTCCACAGCGGGATCTCGGAGTCGCCGTGCTCGCCCGCGATGTACGCGTGCACGTTCTGCACCGCGATGCCGGTGTGCTGCGCGAGCAGGTAGCGCAGCCGCGAGGAGTCGAGCACCGTGCCGGAGCCGAACATCTGGTTCGGCGGCAGGCCGGAGAACTTCAGCGCGGCGTACGTGACGATGTCGACCGGGTTCGTGACCATGACGTACACGGCGTCCGGCGCGACCGCGACCAGGTCCGGGAGCATCCCGCGCACGAGCCCGATCGTCGCCTCGGCGAGGTCCAGGCGGCTCTGCCCGGGCTTCTGCTTGGCGCCCGCGGTGACGACCACGACGTCGGCACCGGCGCAGACCTGGATGTCGTCGGACCCGACCACGTCGGCCATCGGCATGAACTGGATGCCGTGGCCGATGTCGAGCGCCTCGGCCTCGACCTTCGCCGTGTTGATGTCGTAGAGCGCCACGGAGCGCGCGGCCCCGCGCATGAGGGCCGCGTAGGCCATGGTCGAGCCGACCGATCCCGCGCCGACCACCGCGAGCTTGGTGGTGCGGCGCCCGGTCGGGGACGCGTCGAGCCCCATGTCGTCGTGCTCGTGCTCGACACGTCCTGCCACGTCCGCCATGAGCCGTCGCCTCTCGTTCGTCGGGTCGTGCCTGCCACCCTACGGGGCGGCGTCCGGCCCCCGGGTGATCGCCGGCCCGCCGGCCTGTGCGGCGAGCCGGGCCAGCGCCGCGCGCGCGACGCCGCCGTCGGTGGTCTGCCAGAAGGGCGGCATGGTCCGGGACAGGAACTGCCCGTAGCGCGCCGTCGCCAGCCGCGGGTCGAGCACTGCCACCACCCCGCGGTCGGCGTCGGTCCGCACGAGGCGCCCCGCGCCCTGCGCCAGCAGCAGGGCGGCGTGCGTCGCGGAGACCGCCATGAAGCCGTTGCCGCCGCCACGCTCGACCGCCTCGGTGCGCGCGGAGCGCACCGGGTCGTCCGGGCGCGGGAACGGGATGCGGTCGATCAGCACCAGGCGGCACGTCGGGCCCGGGACGTCGACCCCCTGCCAGAGCGAGAGGGTGCCGAACAGGCACGTCGCGTCGTCCTGCGTGAACCGCTCGACGAGCGTCGGCAGCTGGTCGTCGCCCTGGCACAGGACCGGGACGTCGAGGCGCTCGCGCATCGCCTCCGCGGCCGCCACCGCGGCCCGGCGCGAGGAGAACAGGCCGAGCGTCGCGCCGCCGGCCGCGGTGACGAGCGAGGCGATCTCGTCGAGCTGGGCGTCGGTCGTGGGCTCGCGCCCCGGGGCCGGCAGGTGCCGGGCGACGTAGAGGATCCCCGCGCGCGGGTAGTCGAACGGGCTGCCGACGTCGACCCCGTGCCAGCGCATCGGCCCGGGCGTCGTCGCCGCCGCGCGTGCGGCATCCGGCGCGACGTCCTCCGCGACCTCCGGCGCGGCCGGCTCGGTGCCGCGCCGGACCGCGTCGGCGCCGGC
>NZ_JACEXH010000124.1:0-10242 GCF_014525465.1 Actinotalea sp. JY-7885
CGAGGACCCAGGCCGCCTGGCGGGCGGCGCCGTCGGCCACGTACTCGCCCGGCTGCGGCACGGTGACGTCGAGCCCGAGCACGGCCGGGGCGATGCGGCGCACGGCCTCCGACTGCGCGCCGCCGCCGATGAGCTGGACGCGCTGGACCGGCACGCCCTGGGCGCGCAGCGCGTCGAGCCCGTCGGCGAGCGCGCACAGCATGCCCTCCACGGCGGCGCGCGCGAGGTGCGCCGGGGTGGTGTTGGCCAGCCGCATGCCGTGCAGCGCGCCGGTCGCGTCGGGACGGTTCGGCGTGCGCTCGCCCTCGAGGTAGGGCACGAGCACGAGGCCGTCGGCGCCCGCGGGCGCGGACAGCGCGAGCGCGCTGAGCCCGGCGTGGTCCACGCCGAGCATGCGCGCGGCGGCGTCGAGCACGCGCGAGGCGTTGAGGGTGCACGCGAGCGGCAGGAAGGCGCCGGTGGCGTCGGCGAAGCCGGTCACCAGGCCGGACGCGTCGGCCGTGGGCGCGCCCGAGATCGCGGAGACCACGCCGGACGTCCCGATCGAGATCGCGACGTCGCCCGGGCCCATCCCCAGGCCGAGGGCCGCCGCCGCGTTGTCGCCGGCGCCGGGGCCGAGCAGGAGCGGGGCACCGCCGCCCCGGGCGACCGTGGCCGCCACCTCGGCCGGACCGACGACGCGCGGCAGCACGGCGTCGTGGCCGAGCGCGAGCATCAGCAGGTCGCGCCGGTAGTCGTCGGTGATGGGCGACCAGTAGCCGGTCCCCGAGGCGTCGGAGCGGTCGGTCGTCAGCGCGTCGAGGCCGCCCGTGCCCGGGCCGTGGCCCGCCAGGCGCCAGGTCAGCCAGTCGTGGGGGAGCGCGACGGCGGCGACGCGGGCCGCGTTCTCGGGCTCGGCGTCGCGCAGCCAGCGCAGCTTGGTCACGGTGAACGACGCGACGGGCACGGACCCGATCGCCTCGGCCCACGCGCGCTCGCCGCCGTTCGAGGGCGTGTCCTCGGCGGGGGAGGCGCCCAGCTCGGCGATGAGGTCGAGGGCGGCCTGCGCCGACCGGGTGTCGTTCCACAGCAGCGCGTCGCGGACGACCTCGCCGTCCGCGTCGAGCGCGACCATGCCGTGCTGCTGCCCGCCGACGGACAGCGCGGCGACGTCGTCCAGGCCACCGGCCGCGGCCAGGGCGGTCTGCAGGGCGTCCCACCAGTGGCGGGGGTCGACCTCGGTGCCGTCGGGGTGGGAGGCGCGGCCCGTGCGCACGAGTGCGCCCGTCTCCGCGTCCCGGATGACGACCTTGCAGGACTGGGTGGACGAGTCCACCCCGGCGACGAGCGCCATCGCGTTCTCCTCGGGTTGGTGCGGCGGGGGTTCATGCGGCAGGCCCCGGAGACCTCGCGTGCGGGTCTCCGGGGCCTGCCGGTCGATCAGTGGGTCAGCGGGCGCCGAGCGCGTGCTCGAGGGCCAGCTGGTTGAGGCGGACGAAGTGGTAGCCGCGCTCGCCGAGCTCGTCGGTGTTCACGTCCTCGAACGCCGAGCGGTCCGCGAGGAACGCCTCGAGCGTCTCACCCTCGTCGAGCGTGGGCGTGGCGAGGTCGAACACGCCGGACGCCTCGAGCGCCTCCTGCACCTCGGGGTCGGCGCGGAAGGCCAGCGCACGCTCCTTGAGCAGGATGTAGGTCGCCATGTTGGCGGCGGCCGAGTCCCAGACGCCCTGCATGTTCTCGGTGCGCGAGGGCTTGTAGTCGAAGTGGATCGGGCCCTCGTACCGCGGGCCGCCGCTCGGGAAGCCGTTCTCGAGCAGGTCCACCGTCGCGAACGCGGAGAACAGGTCGCCGTGGCCGAAGACGAGGTCCTGGTCGTACTTGATCGAGCGCTGGCCGTTGAGGTCGATGTGGAAGAGCTTGCCCTGCCACAGCGCCTGCGCGATGCCCGTGGTGAAGTTCAGGCCCGCCATCTGCTCGTGCCCGACCTCGGGGTTCAGGCCGACGATGTCGCCGTTGTCGAGCGTCGAGATGAGGCCGAGCGCGTGCCCGATCGTGGGCAGGAGGATGTCGCCGCGCGGCTCGTTCGGCTTCGGCTCCAGCGCGATGCGCAGGCCGTAGCCCTTGTCCTTGATGTAGCCCGCGACGGTGTCGATGCCCTCGGCGTAGCGCTGGTGCGCGGCGAAGAGGTCCTTGGCGGCGTCGTACTCGGCGCCCTCGCGCCCGCCCCACATGACGAAGGTGTCGGCGCCGAGCTCGGCGGCGAGGTCGACGTTGCGCAGGATCTTGCGCAGCGCGAAGCGGCGCACGCGGCGGTCGTTCGACGTGAACGCGCCGTCCTTGAAGATCGGGTGCGAGAACGTGTTGGTCGTGACCATCTCGACCTTGATGCCGGTCTCGTCCAGCGCGCCGCGGAAGCGGTCGAGGATGCGGGTGCGGTCGGCGTCGTCCGAGCCGAACGGCACGACGTCGTCGTCGTGGAAGGTCACGAACGACGCGCCGAGCTCCGCCAGGCGGTGGACCGACTCGACCGGGTCGAGGTCGGGGCGCGTGGCGTCGCCGAACTGGTCGCGGGCGGCCCATCCGACGGTCCACAGACCGAACGAGAACCTGTCCTCGGGCGTGGGCTTGCGGACCATCTGGCGTCTCCTCGATGAGAGCGGGGCGGGGCGGGGCCCCGATTTGTTGTCCGGATGAACATATCCCCGGATCCTCGGTAGGGTCAAGGCATGACGGAGCGGGCAGGGCCCCCAGGAGCCGGCCCGCGTGCCGGCGCGCCGGCGTTGCGTGCGCGCGCCGGTCGCCACGCGGTGGCCCGCCAGCACAGCCTGCGCCAGCACAACCTCGGGGTGGCGTTGCGCCACGTCCTGGACGCGCCCGCGCCGGTCTCGCGCGCGGACATCGCCGGGGCCACGGGCCTGACCCGCGCGACGGTCTCGGCCCTGGTCGACCGGCTGCTCGCCCTCGACCTCGTCGCCGAGCTCGAGCCCGTGGCCGCGCAGCGCGCGGGCCGACCGGCCGTGCCGCTCGTCCCCGCGCGCGGGACCGTCGCCGCGGTCGGCATGGAGGTCAACGTCGACTACCTCGGCGTGCGGGCGGTCGACCTGGCCGGCGACGTCGTCGCGGAGCACGTCGAGGAGGGCGACTTCCGGGGGAGCGTCCCCCAGGTCGTGCTGGACCGCCTGGCGGGCCTTACCGGTGGCGTCGTCGCCCGGCTCTCGGCCGCCGGCGTCGCGCTCGCGGGTGCGGCGCTCGCGCTGCCCGGCCTGGTCGACGACGTCACCGGCCCCCTGCGCACCGCGCCCAACCTCGGGTGGCGCGACGTCGACGTCGTCGGGCTCCTCACGCAGCACCCCGTGCTCGCGGGCCTGCCGCCCCGGCTGGCCAACGAGGCGAACCTCGCCGCGGGCGCGGAGGCGCGCGCCCGGCGCCTCACGGGCCCGTCGAGCTTTGTCTACGTCTCCGGCGAGGTGGGCGTCGGTAGCGCGATCGTGCTCGACGGGCAGATCTTCGGCGGGCGCCACGGCTGGAGCGGCGAGATCGGCCACACGGTGCTGGGGACGGCCGGGGGCTTCGACGAGGGCGGCTCGCTCGAGAGCTACGCGGGGCAGGACGCCATCCTGCGGCGCGCCGGCCTCGACCGGTCGGAGCCGCTGGCGCGGCTGGTCGCGGTGGCCCGGGCCGGCGAGCCGGCCGCGGTCGACGCCCTGCGCGTCGCCGGGTCGGCGCTCGGGGTCGCGCTGGCCAACGTGGTCAACGTGGTCGACGTGGACCACGTGGTGCTCGGCGGCATCTACGCCGAGCTGGCGCCGTTCGTCGCCGACGCGGTGACCGAGCAGCTGCGGCGCCGCGTGATCTCCGCCGAGTGGTCGAGCGTCGAGGTCGGCGTGGCGCAGGCCGGGCGGTTCCCGGCGATGACGGGCGGTGCCCTCGCGGTGCTCCAGGCGCTCGTGGACGACCCGGCCGGCTGGGCCGGCGACGAGGCACCGGCCCTCGCCGAGGCCTGAGCACGTCGCGTGCACGGGACCGGGGTTCCGCATGCGCGCCGAGACCCAATCGTGACCCGACCGGGACGAACCGGGCCTTGTCCGACTCGATTGGGTTTACTACGTTAAGCCAAGCGCGGGGTTAGTTCAGCGAGACAACAAAAGGGCGACGAGGCCCGCCGACGGACGGCGCGATCCATGCCCGCCGGCGCGAGACGCCCGCCCCGCGGGGCGCCGGGACCACCGGCGCGGGCGACCGACGAAGGGTGACGACGATGTCGATCCGAAGGACCAGGGCCGTGGCGGCCCTCGCGGGGGCCGCGCTGCTCGTCGGCGGGCTCGCCGCGTGCAGCACCGAGCGCACGCCCGAGACGGACCCCACGGGCGGCACGGAGGGCGCCGCGGAGGAGGGCGGGATGATCGGCATCGCGATGCCCACCCGCAGCCTCGAGCGCTGGAACAAGGACGGCGCGAACCTCGAGGCGCTCCTGCAGGAGGCCGGGTACGAGACGAGCCTGCAGTACGCCGACAACAAGGTCGACCAGCAGATCACCCAGATCCAGAACATGGTCAACGGTGGCGCGGAGGTCCTCGTCGTCGCGTCGATCGACGGCACGGCCCTGGGGCCGGTGCTCGCGGACGCCGCGAGCAAGGACATCACCGTCATCGCGTACGACCGGCTCATCAACGACACCGAGGACGTCGACTACTACGCCACCTTCGACAACTACCAGGTCGGCCAGGAGCAGGGGACCTTCATCGAGGAGCAGCTCGGCCTCGCCGACGGCGCCGGGCCGTTCAACCTCGAGCCCTTCGCCGGCTCGCCGGACGACAACAACGCGAAGTTCTTCTTCAGCGGCGCGTGGGACGTCCTGCTGCCGTACGTCGAGTCGGGTCAGCTCGTGGTGCCGTCGGGCAAGTCGCCCGCGAGCAACGAGGAGTGGACGAGCATCGGCATCCTCGGCTGGGGCTCGGACGACGCGCAGGCCGAGATGGAGAACCGCCTCAACTCGTTCTACGCGGGCGGCGAGAAGGTCGACGTCGTGCTCTCGCCGAACGACTCGCTGGCGCTCGGCATCGCGCAGGCGCTCGAGGGCCAGGGCTACGTGCCCGGCGACGAGTACCCGATCATCACGGGCCAGGACGCGGACGAGGCCAACGTCAAGAACATGATCGCGGGCAAGCAGGCCATGACGGTCTGGAAGGACACCCGCACGCTCGCCGAGCAGGTCGCCACGATGGTCGACCAGATCCAGGCCGGTGAGGACGTCGAGGTCAACGACGAGGAGACCTACGACAACGGCGTGAAGGTCGTGCCGACGTTCCTGCTGCCGCCGCAGGTCGTCGTGCCGGAGACGATCGAGGAGCACCTCGTCGGCTCGGGCTACTTCACGGCCGACCAGCTCGGCCTCTGACGGGCGACGGCCCGCCCGGTCGGTACCGGGCGGGCCGTCACCGGCCGTCCTCCGGCATCCCCCGACGCACGCCACACGACAGAGATGCGAGCTGACATGTCGAGCGACGAGACGATCCTCGAGATGCGGGACATCACGAAGCGGTTCCCGGGCGTCATCGCGCTGCAGGACGTCTCGCTCACGGTCCGCCGCGGCGAGGTCCACGCCATCTGCGGCGAGAACGGTGCGGGCAAGTCCACGCTCATGAAGGTGCTCTCGGGGGTCTACCCCGTGGGCTCCTACGAGGGCGCCATCCTGTTCGAGGGCGAGCCCTGCGCGTTCCGCACGATCCGCGACAGCGAGGAGCGCGGCATCGTGATCATCCACCAGGAGCTCGCGCTGAGCCCGTACCTGTCGATCGCCGAGAACATCTTCCTCGGCAACGAGCAGGCCAGCCGCGGCGTCATCGACTGGACGCGGACGAACGTCGAGGCCGCGAGGCTGCTGGAGCGCGTCGGGCTGCACGAGCACGCCGACACCAAGATCGTGGACCTCGGGGTCGGCAAGCAGCAGCTCGTCGAGATCGCCAAGGCCCTCTCCAAGCGCGTGCGGCTCCTGATCCTCGACGAGCCGACGGCCGCGCTCAACGACGAGGACAGCGCCCACCTGCTCGCCCTGCTCCGGAGCCTGCGGGAGCACGGCATCACCTGCATCATGATCAGCCACAAGCTCAACGAGATCGCTGCGATCGCGGACTCCACGACGGTGATCCGCGACGGCCGGGTGATCGAGACCCTCGACATGCACGGCGACGAGCCGGTGAGCGAGGAGCGCATCATCCGCGGCATGGTGGGCCGCTCCCTCGACCACCGGTTCCCGGAGCGCGCGGCCACGATCGGCGAGGAGGCGCTGCGCATCGAGGACTGGACGGTCCACCACCCCGTCCAGCAGGAGCGCGTCGTCGTCGACCACGCGAGCCTGTTCGTGCGGCGCGGCGAGGTCGTCGGGATCGCCGGCCTGATGGGGGCGGGGCGCACCGAGCTCGCGATGAGCGTGTTCGGGCGGTCGTACGGCAGCCGGATCTCGGGTCGCCTCGTCAAGGACGGCCGCGAGCTGCACCTCGCCAAGGTCGGCGACGCGATCCGGGCGGGCATCGCCTACGTGTCCGAGGACCGCAAGCGCTACGGCCTGAACCTCATCGACGACATCAAGCGCAACATCACCGCCTCCGCGCTGGGCAAGGTCTCGCGCTGGGGCGTGATGGACGCGAGCGGCGAGACCCGCGTCGCGGGCCGCTTCCGCACCGACCTGAACATCAAGGCGCCGTCGGTCGACGTCGTCACCGGCACCCTGTCGGGCGGGAACCAGCAGAAGGTCGTCCTGAGCAAGTGGATCTTCACCGACCCGGACGTCCTGATCCTCGACGAGCCCACGCGGGGCATCGACGTCGGGGCGAAGTACGAGATCTACACCATCATCAACCGGCTCGCGGAGGCGGGGAAGGCCGTGATCGTCATCTCGTCGGAGCTGCCCGAGCTGCTGGGCACGTGCGACCGCATCTACGCGCTGAGCCAGGGCCGGATCACCGGTGAGGTGTCCCGCGAGGACGCCACCCAGGAGACGCTCATGCGCTACATGACCATGGAGAGGGAGGTGGCCCGGTGAGCACCCTGCGGCGCAGCCTGGGCGGGGACGTCCGGCAGTACGGGATCGTCGGCGCGCTCATCGTGATCGTGCTCCTGTTCCAGGTGCTGACCGACGGGAAGCTCCTGCTGCCCAACAACGTCGCGAGCCTGGTGGGGCAGAACGCCTACGTCATGATCCTCGCGATCGGCATGGTGATCGTCATCATCGCCGGGCACATCGACCTGTCGGTCGGGTCCGTGGTCGCGTTCGTCGGCGGCGTCGTGGCGCTCGCGATGAACCAGGCCGGCCTGCCGTGGTGGGTCGCGGTGCTCATCGGCCTCGTGGTCGGCGCGCTCGTCGGCGCGTGGCAGGGGTTCTGGGTCGCGTACGTCGGCATCCCCGCGTTCATCGTGACCCTCGCGGGCATGCTCATCTTCCGTGGCCTGGCCATCGTGCTCATCGGCGTGACGCTGGCCGGGTTCCCGGCGCCGTTCGTGCAGATCGCCAACGGGTACGTGCCGAACGAGCTCGGCTACGTGCTCAACCGCGACGTGGTCACGCTGACCCTGGGCGCCGTCGCGATCGCCGCGCTCGTCGTGAGCCAGGTGCGCGCGCGCGCCAACCTCGTCCGGTACGACCTCCAGGTCGAACCGCGGGGCGCCTTCATCGGCAAGCTCGTGCTCTTCTCGGCTGTCATCGGCGGGCTGGCCTGGGTGCTCGCCGGCAGCACGGGAGGCACGCCGATCGTGCTGCTCATCGTGGGCTTCCTGATCATCGTCTACACGTTCCTCATGAGCCGGACGGTCTTCGGCCGGCACGTGTACGCCATCGGCGGCAACCTGCACGCCGCGATCCTGTCCGGCATCGACACCCGCAAGGTCAACTTCTGGATCTTCGTCAACATCGGCACGCTCGCCGGGCTCGCGGGCGTCGTGACGACGTCGCGCGGCGGCGCCGCACTCGCGAGCGCGGGCGGCAACTACGAGCTCGACGCGATCGCGGCGTGCTTCATCGGCGGCGCCGCCGTCACCGGCGGCATCGGGCGCGTCTCCGGCGCGATCGTCGGCGCGCTGATCATGGGTGTCCTCAACATGGGCCTGTCGATCATGAGCGTCGACGCGGCGTGGCAGCAGGCCATCAAGGGGTTGGTCCTGCTCCTGGCCGTGGCGTTCGACCTCCTGAACAAGCGCCGGGCGGGTGGACGCTGACCGTCGCTAGGCTCGCGCCGTGAGCGCACCAGCCCTCGTCCCCGACCCCTCCCGGCTCTGGCTCGGCGGCTACCCCGCCGACGGTCCCGGTGGCCGCGCGGGCACGGGCGAGGGCATCTGGCACGCCCGGCTCGACCCCGGCACCGGGGCGCTCGAGGCCCGTCTCGCCGCCGCGACCCCCACCCCGGCGTTCCTCGCGCTCGCGCCCGACGGCCGCACGCTCTACGCAGCCGCCGAGCAGGCCGACGGGTCGCTCACCGCGTTCGCGGTCGGTCCCGACGGGGCGCTCACCGAGCGCCACCGCATCGGCAGCGGCGGCGGGTGGCCGTGCCACCTCCTGGTCGACCCGCAGGGCCGCGCGCTCTACGCGACGAACTACGCGACCGGCGACCTCGTCGTCGTGCCGCTCGCGGCCGACGGCGGTTTCACCGCCGAGGTGGTCGCCGGCGGCCTCCCCGCCCAGAGCTTTCCGCACCGGGGCTCGGGGCCGCGCGCCGACCGGCAGGAGGGGCCGCACGCCCACTCCGCCGTGCTCGTCCCCGGCGGCCGCCTGCTCGTGGCGGACCTCGGCACCGACGAGCTCCGGCGCTTCCGCGTGCGCGACGACGGCTCGCTCGTCGAGGACGGCGTCGCCCACCGCTTCGCCCCCGGGACCGGACCGCGGCACGTGGCCGTGGTGGCGTCGGCGGACGGGCCGTGCCGGCTCTACGTCGCGGGGGAGCTGAGCGCCACGGTGCACGTCCTGGCCTGGGACGCCGCGTCCGGCGCCGCGCGGGAGCTGCAGGCGGTCCCGGCGTGCGCGAGCCCGCCGGTGACCGGCGACGCCCTGTACCCCGCCCACGTCGTGGTCGACGGCGACCGGGTCGTCGTCAGCGTGCGCGGCGCGGACGTGCTCGCGACCTTCGCCGTGGGCCCGGACGGCCTGCTCGAGCACCTGGGCGACGTGGCCGTGGGCGGCGCGTGGCCGCGTCACTTCGCGCTCGTCGACGGGTGGGCCGTGGTGGCCGCGCAGGGCTCCGCCCGGGTGACCGCGCTGGCGTGGGACGGGGCCGCGCCGGGCCCGGTCGCCGGGTCCGTCGACGTCCCCCACCCCGCCTGCGTGCTGCCGGGCTGAGCGCCGGGACGCGAGCACCGCGCGGACGCGGGATCATTGACCCATGAGGTCGGATCCGCGCGTCGCGATGCTGTCGGTCCACACCTCGCCGCTCGACCAGCCGGGGACGGGTGACGCGGGCGGGATGAACGTCTACGTCACCGACCTCGCCCGTGCGCTCGCACGCCGCGGCGCACAGGTCGAGATCTTCACGCGCGCCACGGCCTCGTCCCAGCCGGACGCGGTGCCCCTCGACGAGGGCGTCCTGGTCCGCCACGTCCCCGCGGGTCCCTTCGAGGGCCTGGACAAGGCCGACCTGCCCGGGCAGCTGTGCGCCTTCACCGCGGGCGTGCTGCGCACCGAGGCCGCGCGCGCGGCCGGGTGGTACGACGTCGTCCACTCGCACTACTGGCTCTCGGGCCACGTCGGCTGGCTGGCCGCCGACCGCTGGGACGTGCCCCTGGTCCACACGATGCACACGCTCGCCAAGGTCAAGAACGCCGCGCTCGCGCCCGGGGACGTGCCGGAGCCGGCCGGTCGCGTCATCGGCGAGGAGCAGGTCGTGGCCGCCGCGGACGCGCTGGTCGCGAGCACCGCCGAGGAGGCCGGCGACCTGGTCGAGCTCTACGGTGCGGACCCCGACGTCGTCCACGTCGTCGCGCCGGGCGTGGACCTCGCGCTCTTCGGCCCCGACGAGCGCGCCGGTGAGGACCCGCGCACGCGCTCGCGCCGCGAGGTCGGGCTGCCCACCGGCGAGCAGGTGGTGCTGTTCGCCGGTCGGGTCCAGCCGCTCAAGGCCCCCGATGTCCTCGTCGGTGCCCTCGCGCAGCTGCGCGAGCGCGGCCTGCCCGTGCCCCTGCTCGTGGTGCTGGGCGGCGCGAGCGGCGCGCGGCGCGCGGTCCACGACCTGCGCGAGCTGGCCGCCCGCCTCGGCGTCGCGGACCGCGTGGTGCTGCGCC
>NZ_JACEXH010000125.1:0-10085 GCF_014525465.1 Actinotalea sp. JY-7885
GGCGGCGGCGGTGCGCCTGCGGGCGGCGGCGGCTTCGCCGGCCGTCCCGGCGGCGGTGGTCGCGGTGCCGGTCGTGGCAGCACGCAGGGTGCCTTCGGGCGCGCCGGCGGGCGGCCCGTGCGCGGACGGAAGTCGAAGCGCGCGAAGCGGCAGGAGTTCGAGCAGATGCAGGCCCCCTCGCTGGGTGGCGTGCAGGTTCCCCGCGGTGACGGCAGCACGGTCGTGCGCCTGCGCCACGGGTCGTCGCTCAACGACTTCGCCGACAAGATCGACGCCAACCCGGCGAGCCTCGTCACGGTCCTCTTCCACCTCGGTGAGATGGCGACCGCGACGCAGTCGCTCGACGAGGACACGTTCGGCACCCTCGCGTCCGAGCTCGGCTACCGCATCGAGATGGTGTCGGCCGAGGAGGAGGACCGCGAGCTGCTCGGGTCCTTCGACATCGACCTCGAGGCCGAGCTGGCCGACGAGGACGACTCGCAGCTCACGGCGCGTCCGCCGGTCGTCACGGTCATGGGCCACGTCGACCACGGAAAGACGAAGCTGCTCGACGCGATCCGGTCCGCCGACGTCGTCGCCGGCGAGGCGGGTGGCATCACCCAGCACATCGGCGCGTACCAGATCCACACCGAGCACGAGGGTCTGGAGCGGTCGATCACCTTCATCGACACCCCGGGTCACGAGGCGTTCACCGCCATGCGTGCGCGTGGGGCCCAGGTCACGGACATCGCGATCCTCGTGGTCGCGGCGGACGACGGCGTGATGCCGCAGACCATCGAGGCGCTCAACCACGCGCAGGCGGCCGGCGTGCCGATCGTCGTCGCGGTCAACAAGGTGGACAAGGAGGGGGCCAACCCCGCCAAGATCCGCCAGCAGCTCACCGAGTACAACCTCGTGGCCGAGGAGTACGGCGGCGACACGATGTTCGTCGACATCTCGGCGCTGCGCCGCCAGGGCATCGACGAGCTCCTCGAGGCCGTCCTGCTCACCGCCGACGCCGCGCTCGACCTGCGGGCGAACGCGGACAAGGACGCGCGCGGCGTGGCCGTCGAGGCCAACCTCGACAAGGGCCGCGGCGCCGTCGCGACCGTCCTGGTCCAGTCCGGCACGCTGCACGTCGGCGACGCGATCGTCGCCGGCACGGCGTACGGCCGCGTCCGTGCGATGTTCGACGAGCACGGCGGGGCGCTCACCGAGGCCACGCCGGCGCGTCCGGTCATGGTGCTCGGCCTGACGTCGGTGCCCCGCGCCGGCGACACCTTCCTGGTGGCGCCGGACGACCGCACCGCGCGTCAGATCGCCGAGAAGCGTGAGGCCGCCGAGCGCGCCGCCCTCCTGGCCAAGCGCCGCAAGCGCATCAGCCTCGAGGACTTCACGCAGGCGCTGCAGCAGGGCAAGGTCGAGACCCTCAACCTGGTCCTCAAGGGCGACGTCTCGGGTGCCGTCGAGGCCCTCGAGGACGCGCTGCTCAAGATCGACGTCGGCGACGAGGTCGAGCTGCGCGTCATCCACCGCGGCGTCGGTGCCGTGACGCAGAACGACGTGAACCTGGCGACGGTCGACAACGCGATCATCCTCGGCTTCAACGTCAAGTACGCCGAGCGGGTCGAGGACCTGGCCGACCGCGAGGGCGTCGACGTGCGCTTCTACTCGGTCATCTACCAGGCGATCGAGGACGTCGAGGCTGCGCTCAAGGGCATGCTCAAGCCCGAGTACGAGGAGGTCCAGCTCGGCACCGCGGAGGTGCGCGAGGTGTTCCGCTCGAGCAAGTTCGGCAACATCGCCGGGTCGCTCGTCCGGTCCGGGACCATCCGCCGCAACACCAAGGCGCGCGTCCTGCGCGGTGGCAACGTCGTGGCGGACAACCTCACGATCGAGTCGCTCAAGCGGTTCAAGGACGACGCGACCGAGGTCCGCGAGGGCTACGAGTGCGGTATCGGTCTCGGGTCGTACAACGACCTGCAGGTCGACGACGTCATCGAGACGTTCGAGATGCGCGAGAAGCCGCGCTCCTGAGGTCTCTCGCCGGGAGGGTCGTGCGCCGTGATGACGGCGCGCGACCCTCCCGGCGCTCTCCGGCCGCCCCCACGGCCGTCCCCACCTGCACCCCGGAGGAATGCCATGGTCGACCACCCTCGCGCTCGCAAGCTGTCCGAGCGGATCCAGAAGATCGTCGCCCAGATGCTCGACACCCGCGTCAAGGACCCGCGCCTGGGCTTCGTGACCGTCACCGACGTGCGGGTGACCGGTGACCTGCAGCACGCGTCGGTGTTCTACACGGTGCTCGGCGACGACGAGGCCCGCACCGGTACGGCCGCGGCGCTCGAGAGCGCCAAGGGCCTCATCCGCTCCGAGGTGGGCAAGCAGACGGGGATCCGGCTGACGCCCACGCTCGAGTTCATCGCCGACGCCGTCCCCGAGACGGCCGAGCACCTCGAGCGGGCGCTGCGCGAGGCCGCGGCGCGCGACGCCGAGGTGGCGGCGCTCGCCGCGTCCGCGCGCTACGCGGGCGATGCCGACCCGTACCGCCGCCCTGTCGAGCCGGACGACGAGCCGGACGAGCCCGCCGGCGAGGACGACCGGCCGGCGCAGGCCTGACGTGGCCACCGACGGCCTCGTCGTCGTCGACAAGCCCGCCGGCTGGACGAGCCACGACGTCGTCGCGCGCGTGCGGCGGCTCGCGGGCACGCGCAAGGTGGGCCACGCGGGCACGCTCGACCCCATGGCGACCGGCGTCCTGGTCCTGGGCGTGGAGCGCGCGACGCGCCTGCTGACCTTCGTCGTCGGCGCCGACAAGGAGTACCTGGCCACGGTGCGTCTGGGTGCCCGGACGACCACCGACGACGCCGAGGGCGAGGTCCTGGAGCGCGCCGACGCCTCGGCGGTCGACCCCGCGCGGCTCGCCGCCGAGGTGGCGCGCCTGACCGGCGCCATCCAGCAGCGGCCCAGCGCGGTGAGCGCCATCAAGGTCGACGGCCAGCGGGCCTACGCACGCGTGCGGGCGGGGGAGGACGTCGAGCTGCCGGCGCGCCCCGTCACGGTCCACCGCTTCGACGTCCTCGAGGTGCGTCCCGCGGCGGCCGACGACGGCCCGCCCGGGCTCGACGTCGACGTCGTCGTGGAGTGCTCGTCCGGCACGTACATCCGCGCGCTCGCGCGCGACCTCGGGGCCGCGCTCGGCGTGGGCGGGCACCTCACGGCGCTGCGCCGCACGCGCGTCGGCGGGTACGGGCTCGATGTCGCCCGCACGCTCGAGGAGCTCGAGGCTGGGGTCGGGGTCCTGCCGATGGCCGACGCGGCGCGCGCGACCTTCCCCGTGCGCGAGCTCACGGAGCACGAGGCCTCCGAGCTCTCGTTCGGCCGTCGGGTGCCCGCGGAGCCGTCGCTGCCGGCCACGCGGGACGCCCCCGTGGCGGCGTTCGCGCCCGACGGCGACCTGGTCGCGCTGCTCGCCGACGACGGTGCGGGCCGGTCGCGACCGGTCCTCGTGCTCCGGCCCGCGTGAGGCCCACGGGCGCCCGGCGGGGTCCCGGGCCGGCCCCGAGGTCGGTCGTCGGTCCGTCCCGTGGCAGGCTGTAGGACGTGCACCGCTGGACCGACCTGAGCCAGGTACCCGACGACTTCGGCCCGACCGTCGTGACGATCGGCAACTTCGACGGGGTGCACCGCGGGCACCGCGGGGTGCTCACCCGCATGGTCGCGGACGCCACGGCGTCCGGGCGCCGGGCCGTCGCGGTGACGTTCCACCCGCACCCCGCCCAGGTGCACCGCCCCGAGCGGGCGCCCGAGCTCATCACGGGCATCGCCGACCGCCTCGAGCTGCTCGCCGAGACCGGGCTGCACGCCGTGCTGCTCGTCGAGTACACGCTCGACTTCGCGCGCGCGACGCCCGAGGAGTTCGTGCGGACGTGGCTCGTCGACGGGCTGCGGGCGGCGACCGTCGTCGTCGGGCGCGACGTGCGGTTCGGGCTGCACAACGCGGGCGACCTGGAGACCATGCGCGAGCTCGGGCGGCGCTACGGGTTCGAGGTCGAGGTGATCGAGGACGTCCACGGGACCCCCGCGGACGGTCCGGGTGACGGCGCGCGTCGTTGGTCCTCGACCTGGGTCCGCGAGCTGCTCGCAGCCGGCGACGTCGCGGGCGCCGCGCAGATCCTCGGCCGCCCGCACCGCGTGCGCGGCACGGTGGTCCACGGAGACGCGCGCGGCAGGGACCTCGGCTACCCGACGGCGAACCTCTCGCAGGACGCGACGGGCATGGTGCCCGCGGACGGCGTCTACGCGGGCTGGCTGCGGCGCGTGGGCTTCCCCGCGGACCGCCCGGACGGGTACCTGCCCGTGGCGATCTCCATCGGCACCAACCCCACGTTCGACGGCGTGCAGCGCCGGGTCGAGGCGCACGTGCCGGACCGGACGGACCTGGACCTCTACGACGAGGAGGTCGTCCTGGAGTTCGTCGAGCGGCTGCGCCCGACGGTCCGCTTCGACTCGGTGGACGCGCTCATCGCGCAGATGGCTGACGACGTGGCCCGCACGCGCGTCCGGCTGGCCGGCGGGCCGCTCGAGTCGGTGCTCGGCTCCGCCGACTGATACCCTGGTAGACGCCGTCAGATCGGCCGCGGACCCAGAGCGCCCGGGTGGACATGCCCCGGAGCACCGCGCAGCGAGAACACCAAGGAGAGCACGTGCCCCTCGACGCCGCCACGAAGCAGCGCATCATGACCGAGTACGCGACGACCGAGAACGACACGGGCTCCCCCGAGGTCCAGATCGCGATGCTGACGCAGCGCATCAAGGACCTCACCGAGCACCTCAAGGAGCACAAGCACGACCACCACTCGCGTCGTGGCCTGCTCCTCCTCGTCGGCCAGCGCCGCCGTCTCCTCGGCTACCTGCAGAAGGTCGACATCAACCGCTACCGCAGCCTCATCGAGCGGCTCGGCCTGCGTCGCTGATCGTCCCGCACCAGCCCGGACCCCTCGCGGGTCCGGGCTGGTCCGGTGTCAGGCGCCGCCAGGCGCCGCACGCACCACCCAGCACCACCCGCACGTGAACCCGTACCGCCCGGAACCGGCGTCCGGTCCTCGGTAGTGGATCGCGGAACCGCCCCCGGCGCGTCCGCGGACCACGGTCGAAGACCGTCGCACGAAGCCGGGATCTTCGACGAAGGAGGGCATCCCATGGAGGGACCCGAGATCCAGTTCGCCGAGGCCGTCATCGACAACGGCCGCTTCGGCACCCGCACCGTCCGCTTCGAGACCGGCCGTCTGGCCAAGCAGGCCGCCGGCGCGGCCGTCGCCTACCTCGACGGCGACACGATGCTCCTGTCGGCCACGACGGCCGGCAAGCACCCCAAGGAGCAGTTCGACTTCTTCCCCCTGACGGTCGACGTCGAGGAGCGCCAGTACGCCGCGGGCAAGATCCCCGGCTCGTTCTTCCGCCGCGAGGGCCGCCCGTCCACGGACGCGATCCTCGCCTGCCGTCTCATCGACCGGCCGCTGCGCCCCCTGTTCGTCAAGGGCCTGCGCAACGAGGTCCAGGTCGTCGTCACGGTCATGGCGATCCACCCGGACGACTCGTACGACGTCCTGGCGATCAACGCCGCGTCCATCTCGACGCAGCTCTCCGGCCTGCCGTTCTCCGGCCCCGTCGGCGCCGTGCGCATCGCGCTCATCGACGGCCAGTGGGTCGCCTTCCCGCGCTACTCCGAGCGCGAGCGCGCCACGTTCGACATGGTCGTCGCCGGCCGCGTCGTGGGTGACGACGTCGCCATCGCGATGATCGAGGCCGAGGCTCCCGAGAAGAGCTGGAACCTCATCAAGGACGAGGGTGGCGTGGCCCCCTCCGAGGAGATCGTCGCGCAGGGCCTCGAGGCGGCCAAGCCGTTCCTCAAGGCGCTCGTCGTGGCCCAGCAGGAGCTCGCGGCCAAGGCCGCCAAGCCCGTGCAGGACTTCCCGGTCTTCCCCGAGTACCAGCCCGACGCGTACGCCGCCGTCGAGCAGGCCGCCGAGGAGCGCCTGTCGCAGGCGCTCACGATCGCGGACAAGCAGACGCGCGAGGGTCGCCTGGACGAGGTCAAGGCCGAGGTGCTCGCCGAGCTCGGCGCGCAGTTCGAGGGTCGCGAGAAGGAGCTCTCCGCCGCGATCCGCGCCGTGACCAAGAAGGTCATCCGCCGCCGGATCCTCACGGACGGCTTCCGCATCGACGGCCGCGGGCTGCGGGACATCCGCACGCTCTCGGCCGAGGTCGAGGTGCTCCCGCGCGTGCACGGCTCGGCCATCTTCGAGCGCGGCGAGACGCAGATCCTCGGCGTCACGACGCTCAACATGCTCCGCATGGAGCAGCAGCTCGACACGCTCTCGCCCGAGACGCGCAAGCGGTACATGCACAACTACAACTTCCCGCCGTACTCGACCGGTGAGACGGGCCGCGTGGGCTCGCCCAAGCGGCGCGAGATCGGCCACGGCGCGCTCGCCGAGCGCGCGCTGATGCCGGTGCTGCCGAGCCGCGAGGAGTTCCCCTACGCGATCCGTCAGGTCTCCGAGGCGCTGAGCTCCAACGGCTCCACGTCGATGGGCTCGGTCTGCGCGTCGACGCTCTCGCTGCTCAACGCGGGTGTCCCGCTGCGCGCGGCGGTCGCCGGCATCGCGATGGGCCTCGTCTCCGACACGGTCGACGGCGAGACCCGCTACGCGGCGCTGACCGACATCCTCGGTGCCGAGGACGCCTTCGGTGACATGGACTTCAAGGTCGCCGGCACGCGCGAGTTCGTCACGGCCATCCAGCTCGACACCAAGCTCGACGGCATCCCCGCCGACGTGCTCGGGGGCGCGCTGACCCAGGCCCGCGACGCCCGCCTGTACATCCTCGACGTCATGAACGAGGCGATCGACGCCCCGGACGAGATGTCGCCGAACGCCCCGCGCGTCATCACGGTGAAGGTCCCGGTCGACAAGATCGGCGAGGTCATCGGCCCGAAGGGCAAGATGATCAACCAGATCCAGGAGGAGACCGGCGCCGACATCTCCATCGAGGACGACGGCACGGTCTACATCGGCGCCACCGACGGTCCGTCGGCGGAGGCCGCGCGGGCGGCGATCAACGCGATCGCCAACCCGCACATGCCCGAGATCGGGGAGCGCTTCGTCGGCACGGTCGTCAAGACCACGACGTTCGGTGCGTTCGTCTCGCTCTCCCCGGGCAAGGACGGTCTGCTGCACATCTCGCAGATCCGCAAGCTGGTCGGTGGCAAGCGCGTCGAGAACGTCGAGGACGTGCTCGGCGTCGGCCAGAAGGTCCAGGTCGAGATCGGCGAGATCGACCCGCGCGGCAAGCTCTCGCTGCACGCGGTCATCGAGGGCGGCGAGGCCGGTGCCGAGGCGCCCGCCACGGCCGACGGCGACCAGGCCTGAGGTGTCACTGGACCTTCCGCTGATCCGCCCGGGCCTGCCGGGCAGTGACGTGACCGCCGGGCAGGACGGCGGCGCCCTCGTGCGCCGTACCGTCCTGCCCGGCGGGGTCCGGGTCCTCACCGAGGCGATGCCCGGCCTGCGCTCCGCCACGGTGGGTGCGTGGGTCGGCGTCGGCTCGCGTGACGAGACCGACGGCCACCACGGGTCGACGCACTTCCTCGAGCACCTGCTGTTCAAGGGGACGCAGCGGCGCTCCGCGATGGACATCGCCGAGGCGTTCGACGCCGTCGGCGGTGAGGCCAACGCCGCGACCGGCAAGGAGCACACCTGCTACTACGCGCGGGTGCTCGACGCGGACGTCCCGATGGCGCTGGACGTCATCGCCGACATGGTGACCTCCGCGCGGCTGGACCCCGACGAGCTCGAGACCGAGCGCGGGGTCATCCTCGAAGAGCTCGCGATGAACGACGACGACCCCTCCGACGTCGTGCACGAGCAGTTCGCCGCCACGGTGCTCGGCGCCCACGCCCTGGGCCGCCCCATCGGGGGCACTCCCGCCACGATCCGCGCGGTGCCGCGCGACGCGGTGTGGGAGCACTACCGCGAGCACTACCGGCCCGCCACGCTGGTCGTCACGGCCGCGGGCGGGGTCGACCACGACGCCCTGTGCGGCCAGGTCACCGACGCGCTGCGCGCCGGAGGCTGGGACCTCGACCCCGGCGCCGCCCCGAGCGGGCGCCGGGAGGCCGCCCGCGCCGTCGGCGCCGGCACCGACGGGCTGCCTGCCGCCGGGACCGAGGTCGTCGTCCACCGGACGACCGAGCAGGCGAACGTCATCCTCGGCACGCTCGGCCTCACCGCCACCGACGAGCGCCGCTTCACGCTGTCGGTGCTCAACGCGGTCCTGGGCGGCGGCATGTCCTCGCGCCTGTTCCAGGAGATCCGGGAGCGCCGCGGCCTCGCGTACTCCGTCTACTGCTTCTCGTCCGGCCACGCCGACACGGGCATCTTCGGCCTCTACGCCGGGTGCGCCCCGTCCAAGGTCGACGAGGTGCTCGACCTGCTCGCCGAGGGCTGGGAGCGGCTCGCGCAGGACGGCATCACGGCCACCGAGCTGGAGCGCAGCATCGGCCAGCTCTCCGGCGGGCTCGTGCTGGGCCTGGAGGACACCGGCTCGCGCATGAGCCGGCTCGGCAAGGCCGAGCTGGTCCACGGCGAGCTCCTCAGCCAGGAGGAGTCGCTGCAGCGCATCCGCGCGGTGACCGCCGACGACGTCCGCGACCTGGCGGCCGAGCTGGCCTCGCGCCCCCGGTCCGTCGTCCGCGTCGGCCCCTTCGGCGCCTGACCCCACCCCGGCCCAACCCACCCCCGGCCCTCCGGCCCCGGCCCCGGCCCCCCGGCCCCGGCCGGCCGCCGAGCACGTCCGTTCGACGCCAGGACGTCCGTCGTGCAGGACGTGCTCGCGTGGGACGGACGTGCTCGCGGGCCTCGGGCGGGCGACTAGGGTCGTGGTCCGTGGGTGAGACCAGATCTGATGACGCCTCCCGGCGCCTGCGCGTGGCCGTCCTCGGCGCCGCGGGCCGCATGGGCCGCACGACCTGCGAGGCGGTCGAGGCGGCGCCCGACCTCGACCTGGTCGCGCGTCTGGACGCGGGGGACGACGTCGCCGCGCTGGACGGTGTCGACGTCGCGGTGGACTTCACCGTGCCGTCGGCGACCGAGGCCAACGTGCTCGCCCTCGTCGGTGCCGGGATCCACGCCGTCGTCGGGACGACCGGCTGGGACGACGCCTCGCTCGGCCGAGTGCGCGAGGCGCTGGGTGCCGCGCCGGGGGTCGGCGTCCTCGTGGCGCCGAACTTCGCGCTCGGGGCGGTGCTCGCCATGGCGTTCGCCGCGCGCGCCGCGCGGTGGTTCGAGTCGGCCGAGGTCGTCGAGCTGCACCACCCGGACAAGGTCGACGCACCCAGCGGCACCGCGACCCACACCGCGCGGGGGATCGCGGCGGCGCGGCGGGCTGCCGGGCTGCCGCCGATGCCCGACGCGACCGCGTCGGCGCTCGACGGTGCGCGTGGCGCCGACGTCGAGGGCGTGCGCGTCCACGCCGTGCGCCTGCGCGGCCTGGTCGCGCACGAGGAGATCCTCTTCGGCAACCCGGGGGAGCAGCTGACGATCCGCACCGACTCCTTCGACCGGGTCTCGTTCATGCCCGGGGTGCTCCACGCGGTGCGTACCGTGCCCGGCCGCCCGGGGCTCACGGTGGGCCTCGACCACTACCTGGACCTCGGCTGATGCGCCGCTCGATGATCGGTGCGGCCCTGCTGACCGCGCTCCTGCTGGTCTACCTCGTGGCGGCCGCCGGCCGGGCGGTGACGCTGGTCGCGACGGGCGAGCCCGTCGCGATCGCCCTCGGCGTGGCGGTCCTGGTCCTGCCCGTGCTCGGCCTGTGGCTGGTCTGGCGCGAGTGGCGGCTCGCCGCGACGGTGCAGCACATGGCGGACCGGCTGGCGGCCGACGGCGCGCTGCCGGTCGACGACCTGCCCCGCACACCGGGCGGGCGCGTGACGGCCGAGGCCGCCGACGCCGCGTTCGGCGTGGCGCGGGCGGAGGTGGAGGCGCGCCCCGACGACTGGGCGGCGTGGTTCCGCCTCGGGTTCGCCTACGACGCCGCGCGGG
>NZ_JACEXH010000126.1:0-10080 GCF_014525465.1 Actinotalea sp. JY-7885
TGCTCCGGCGCCCGCTCCGGCACCCGCGCCTGCGCCCGCGCCGGCACCCGCGCCCGCCGAGGACGCCTCGGCGACCCCCGCGGACCACCTGATCTCGCACGTCCCCGGTGCTGTCGCCCGGCCGCGGATGCCGGCGCCCGGCGCGCCCGACGTGACGCGGGTCCCCGTGCCGACGGATGCTGCTGGGGTGACAGCCGAGCAGCCCGTCGTGCCGCCCGCCCTGGGCGCCACCCCGCCGCTGGACGACGACGTCGAGCGCACCCGCCTGGGGCACGCGAGCCGCCGGGCGGTACCGGAGGTCGCGCACGGGGGCCGTGCGGTGCCGCGGGCCACCCTGCAGCTCTGGGACGGCAGCACCCTGGACCTCGCGGGCACCGCGCTCGTCGGGCGCAACCCCGCCCCGCGCGACGGCGAGCCCGAGCCGGACCGGTTGCTCGCCGTACCCGACCCCGGGCGGTCGGTCTCCAAGACCCACCTGGTGCTCGGCGTCGACGCCGAGGGCGTCTGGCTGCGCGACCGCAACTCGACCAACGGCACGATCGTCACGCTCGGGGACGGTCAGCAGATCCTCTGCGCCCCCGAGCAGAAGGTCCGCGTGCCCGACCGGGCGTCGGTCGCGTTCGGGGACTTCTGGCTCACGGTCGCGGGCTGAGCGCGGCGGCCGCCGCACGGCGCGGCGACCGTGTCGCGCGCAGCCCGTCGACCGTCAGGACCACGAGCGCGAGCCACACGAGGCCGAACCCGATCCAGCGCGCCGTGGGCATCTCCTCACCGAAGACCAGCACCCCGACGAGGAACTGCAGCGTCGGGGCGACGTACTGGAGCATCCCGACGACGCTGAGCGGGAGCCGCCGCGCCGCCGCGCCGAACATGAGCAGCGGCACCGCGGTGACGACGCCCAGCCCGACGAGGAGCGCGACGTGGCCCCCGCCGTGCGCCCCGAACGCCGCCGCGCCGCTGAGCCCGAGCCAGGCGAGGTAGGCGCCCGCCACCGGGGTGAGCACGGTCGTCTCGACCGCCAGGCTCGCGACGGCCGGCACGGTGCGCCCCACCCGGTTCTTCAGCAGCCCGTACAGGCCGAAGGTGGCGGCCAGGACCAGCGCGATCCAGGGCAGGCGCCCGACCCCGACGGTGATGACCACGACGGCGACGGCGCCGATCCCCAGGGCGGCCCACTGCGCCGGACGCAGCCGCTCACCGAGGAGCACGACCGCGAGCACGACGGTCACCAGGGGGTTGATGTAGTACCCGAGCGCGGTGTCCACGGTGTGGCCGCTGAGGACGCCGAAGACGAAGACGAGCCAGTTGAGCGCCACGAGCACGCCGGCCACCGCCAGGGTGCCGAGCATCCGCGGGTCGCGCAGGGCGCGGACGTACGCGCTCCACGAGCCGGTGACGCGCAGGAGCACCAGGCAGAAGACCAGCGACCAGACGACGCGGTGGGCGATGATCTCCACCGGCCCCGCCGGCTCGAGCAGCGGGAAGTACAGGGTGAGGAAGCCCCACAGGAGGTAGGCGCCGAACCCGAGGGCGAGCCCGGTGCGGTCCGCCGCCGGTGCGCCCGACGGCGTCTGGTCCCCGGGCGCGCGCACGGGGCAAACCTACGCCGCCTACACTGGATCCAGCGTCCTGGCGTGGCGCGCCGTCGCCGTGCGAACGGTGCCCCGCCGCCCCCCACCGGAAGGCACCCCGCTCCGTGAGCAGCACTCGTCCCCTGCGCGTGGCCGTCGTCGGCGCCGGACCTGCCGGCATCTACGCCGCCGACATCCTGTCCAAGTCGGACCTCGACGTCTCGATCGACCTGTTCGAGCGGCTGCCGGCGCCCTTCGGCCTCGTGCGCTACGGCGTCGCGCCGGACCACCCGCGGATCAAGCAGATCATCGTGGCGCTCCACAAGATCCTCGACCGCGGCGACATCCGGCTGCTCAGCAACGTCGACTACGGCACGGACATCGACCTGGACGACCTGCGCCGGTTCTACGACGCCGTGATCTTCTCCACGGGCGCCATCCGCGACGCCGAGCTGCCCATCCCGGGGATCGACCTGCCGGGCTCGTTCGGCGCGGCCGACTTCGTCTCCTGGTACGACGGGCACCCCGACGTCCCCCGCACGTGGCCGCTCGAGGCGAAGAACGTCGCCGTCATCGGCGCCGGGAACGTCGCCCTGGACGTCGCCCGCATCCTCGCCAAGCACCCCGAGGACCTCCTGCCCACCGAGATCCCGGACAACGTCCACCAGGGGCTGCTCGCGAACCCCGTCACGGACGTGCACGTCTTCGCCCGCCGCGGGCCGGCGCAGGCGAAGTTCAGCCCCCTCGAGCTGCGCGAGCTCGGCCACGTGCCCGACGTGGACGTCATCGTCTACCCCGAGGACTTCGACTTCGACGAGGGCTCGATGGCGGCCATCCACTCCTCGAACCAGACCAAGCAGGTCGTCAAGACCCTCACGGACTGGACCCTCAAGGAGCCCGAGGAGCTGACGGCGAGCCGCCGCATCCACCTGCACTTCCTGCACAAGCCGGTCGCGGTGCTCGGCACCGAGCACGTCGAGGGCCTGCGCACCGAGCGCACGGTGCTCACGGGCGACGGGTCGGTCGCCGGGACCGGGCAGACGCACGACTGGCCGGTCGAGGCGGTCTACCGCGCCGTCGGGTACTTCGGGTCCCCCCTGCCGGGCCTGCCGTTCGACGAGATCGGCGGCGTCATCCCGAACCGCGAGGGCCGCGTGGTCGAGGCGGACGGGCAGCCGCTGCCCGGGGTCTACACGACCGGGTGGATCAAGCGTGGCCCCGTGGGGCTCATCGGCCACACCAAGTCCGACGCGACGGAGACCGTCCGGCACCTCGTGTCCGACGCCGAGACGCTGCCGCGCGCGAGCGAGCCCGACCCCGACGCCGTCACCGCGTTCCTCACGCAGCGCGGCGTCGGCCACGTCGAGTGGTCCGGCTGGATGCTGCTCGACGCGTACGAGCAGGCGCTCGGCGAGCCGCACGGGCGTCAGCGCATCAAGGTGGTCCCGCGCGAGGAGATGCTCGCGATCATCCGCGGCGAGGCCTGACCGGCGCGGACCCGGTGCGGACCCCGCCGGGGTCCGCACCGTGTCACGCGAGGCGGCGCAGGAAGTCGCGGGTGCGGGGTTGCTGCGGGTCGCCCAGCACCTGCTCGGGTGTGCCCCGCTCGTGGACGCGCCCGGCGTGCAGGAAGCACACCTCGTCGGCGACGTGACGCGCGAACCCCATCTCGTGCGTCGCGACGACCATGGTCATGCCCTCGCCCTTGAGCTCGACGAGCAGGTCGAGGACCTCGCCCACGAGCTCGGGGTCGAGCGCGCTCGTCACCTCGTCGAGCAGCATGAGGCGCGGGGACGTCACGAGCGAGCGGGCGATGGCCACGCGCTGCTGCTGACCGCCCGAGAGCTGGTCGGGGAACGCCCGGGCCTTGTCGGCGAGCCCGACGCGCTCGAGGATCGCGAGCGCCGCGCCCTCGGCCTGCGCCCGCGGCGTCCGGTGCACCAGCCGCGCCGCGAGCGTCACGTTGTCGATGACGCGCATGTGCGGGAAGAGGTTGAAGGCCTGGAACACCATGCCCATGCGCGCGCGGTCCGCGTCGGCGTCGCGGCGCGGGTCGGTGATGTCCTCGCCCTCGAGCAGGATGACCCCGTCGTCGACCTCCTCGAGCAGGTCGACCGTGCGCAGGAGCGTGGACTTGCCCGATCCCGACGCGCCGATGAGTACGACGCACCGGTGCGCGTCGACGTCGAGGTCGACGCCGTCCAGGACGACGTGGTCGCCGTAGGCCTTGCGCACCCCCCGCACGCTCAGCAGCGGGGACCCCGGCCCGGGCCCGGTCATCGCAGCGGTCCGGCGCCGGCGACGCCGGCCGTCGCGCCGAGCCACCCGCCCCGTCGGGCCAGTGCCTCGGTGAACCGTGTGAGCGGCACGGTGAGCAGGACGAAGAGGAAGCCCGCGACGACGTAGGGCGTGAAGTTGGCGTGCACCGACGTCTGGATCTGCGCGGCGCGCACGGCGTCGATCGCGCCGAGGATCGAGATGAGCCCCGAGTCCTTCTGCAGCGAGACGAGGTCGTTGAGCAGCGCCGGGACGACGCGGCGCACGGCCTGGGGCAGGACGACCCGGCGCATGGTCTGCGCGCGGCTCAGGCCCAGCGAGCGCGCGGCGGCCACCTGCGAGGGGTGCACCGACTCGATCCCCGCGCGGAAGACCTCGGCGACGTAGGCCGAGTACGTCAGGACCAGCGCCAGGCCACCGAGCACGACCGCCTGCGTCGGGATGCCGTGGAGCCGCAGGCCCGGCAGGCCGAAGCCCACCAGCAGCAGCACCAGGATCAGCGGGAGGCCGCGGAAGACGTCCACGTAGGCCGTCGCGGCGAGGCGCAGGGGGAAGAACACGGGACCGCGCAGCGTGCGCGCGATCGCGAGCGCGAGGGCGACCACCACGACGACGACGGCGCACACCGCCATGACGCGGAGGTTGAGCCAGAGCCCCTCCAGCACCGTGGGCAGGGACTGGAGGGCCACGTCGAGGTCGAAGAACGACTGCCGCACGCGCGGCCAGCCCGGCGAGCTGACGAGCGCGAGGACCGCGACGGCGGTGAGCGCGACGGTGCTCGCGATCGCCACGAGCGTGGAGCGCACCGCCCGGCTGCGCCGGTAGGCGAGGCGCTCGACCTGAAGGGGCGACGGCGTCCAGGCGCTCACGTCACTCGAGGACCGGCGCACCGGCGGCGTCGGTCAGCCACTGCGTCTCGAGCTCGGCCAGCGTGCCGTCCTCGCGCAGCGCGTCGACCGCGGCCGTGACCGCCGCGGTGAGGTCGCTGCCCTTGTCCAGGACGAGCCCGAACTGGTCCGGTGCGTCGCCCGCCGGGAGCTGACCGACCAGGATGCCGCCGTCGAGCTCGGCCGCCGTGATGTACAGGGCCGTCGGCAGGTCGACGACGATCGCGTCGACCAGGCCGGCGGACAGGGCCTGCTTCACCTGGTCGTTGTCGTTGAAGAGCTGCACGGGCGAGGACGGTGCGATCGCCTCCTGCGCCACCTGGGCGCTCGTCGTGCCCACCATCGCGCCGATCCGCAGGGCGGCGAGGGCGGCGAGCGAGGCGGCGTCGGCGGCCGGGCTGCCCTCGAGCGTCACCACGGCCTGCGCGGTGTCGTAGTAGCTGGACGAGAAGTCGAGGTTCGCGCGGCGCTCGTCGCTGATCGAGACCTGGTTGATCGCGATGTCGAAGCTCTTCGCGCCCGGCGCGATGATCTGGTCGAACGTCACGGTGACCCACTCGACGTCGTCCTCGTCGTAGCCGAGCTCGGCCGCGACGGCGTAGGCCACGGCCGACTCGAAGCCCTCGCCGGTGGTGGGGTCGTTGCCGACGACCCAGGGCTCGTAGGCCGGGTCCGAGGTGCCGATGGTCAGGACGCCCTCCGAGAGGGTCGGCAGGGCGTCGCCGTCGGCCGTGGCGTCGCCGCCGTCCTGGTCGTCGACGGGGGCGCACGCCCCGAGCGCCAGGGCGCTCGCGGCGGCCAGGGCGAGCAGACGGGAGGTGCGCACGGGGACTCCAGAGGTCGAGGGGCCGGGCGCGCCGAGTGTATGGGAACGTCGGCGGGCGTCACGGCGTTGTCCCAGGTGGCAAGCACGGCGCCGGGCACGGCCGCGCGGCGCTCGGGGGACCGCGAGATGAGGGGGTCACGGTGGGACGGCGGTACGTCAACGCGCTCAAGACGGCGGCGCTCTTCGGCGTCATGTGGGCGGTGCTGCTCGGGATCGGGAGCGTCGTGGGGGAGGGGCGCTACCTGCTCCTGTTCACCGGCCTCGGCCTGGTGGGGACGGCCTACGGCTACTGGAACTCCGACACGATCGCGATCCGCGCGATGCGGGCGCGGCCCGTGAGCGAGATCGAGCAGCCCGCGATGTACCGCATCGTGCGCGAGCTCTCGACGGTGGCGCGTCAGCCGATGCCCCGGATCTACGTCTCGCCGACCGCGGCGCCCAACGCGTTCGCGACGGGCCGCAACCCACGTCACGCCGCCGTCTGCTGCACGGAGGGGATCCTCACGCTGCTCGACGAGCGCGAGCTGCGGGGCGTGCTGGGCCACGAGCTCATGCACGTCTACAACCGCGACATCCTCACGTCGTCCGTCGCGGCCGCGTTCGCGGGCATGATCACGTCACTGGCGCAGCTGCTGCTCTTCTTCGGCGGTGGTGACCGCGAGCGCGGCGGCAACCCGCTCGCCACGCTGGCGATGGTGTTCCTCGCACCCGTCGCGGCGACGCTCGTGCAGCTCGCGATCAGCCGGACGCGGGAGTACGACGCGGACGAGGGTGGCGCCCAGCTGACGGGCGACCCGCTCGCCCTCGCCTCGGCCCTCGCCAAGCTCGAGCGGGGCACCCAGCGTGTGCCGCTGCCGGCGGACCGTGAGCTGGTGGACGTGTCCCATCTCATGATCGCGAACCCGTTCCGGGGCGGCGGCATGGCCAGCCTGTTCGCGACGCACCCGCCGATGGAGGCGCGCATCGCCCGCCTGCGGCAGATGGCCGGCGTCGTCTGACGCAGGGCCCTGACGTGCGAGAGCCCCGCTCCGGTCGGGACCGGACGGGGCTCTCGTCGCGAGTGGCAGGTGAGGGATTCGAACCCCCGTAGCATGACGCGGCTGATTTACAGTCAGCTCCCTTTGGCCGCTCGGGCAACCTGCCAGGGTGCGGATGGAAGGATAGCAAGTCTGCAGGTGCCCACCGACCATCACGCACGACCGGAGGTAGCAATGGCGTCGGAGTCCTCGTTCGACATCGTCAGCAAGGTGGACCGCCAGGAGGTCGACAACGCGCTGAACCAGGCCGCCAAGGAGGTCTCGCAGCGCTACGACTTCAAGAACATCGGGGCGTCGATCGCGTGGAGCGGCGAGTCCATCGTCATGACGGCCAACTCGGAGGAGCGCGTCAAGGCGGTCCTGGACGTCTTCGAGACCAAGCTCATCCGTCGCGGCATCTCGCTCAAGTCGCTCGAGACGGGCGAGCCCAAGCAGTCCGGCAAGGAGTACCGCCTCGAGGCCGCGATCAAGGAGGGCCTCAGCAGCGAGAACGCCAAGAAGATCTCCAAGATCATCCGCGACGAGGGCCCCAAGGGCGTCAAGGCCCAGATCACGGGGGACGAGCTGCGGGTCTCGGCCAAGAGCCGCGACGACCTGCAGGCCGTCATCGCGCTGCTCAAGGGGGCGGACCTCGACGTCGCCCTGCAGTTCGTCAACTACCGCTGACCTCGTCGGGCACCCGATTTCGCAGGCGCCCCGGAGCCCGTGTACCCTGGCACGCGCTGCCCCGATAGCTCAGTCGGCAGAGCGTCTCCATGGTAAGGAGAAGGTCAAGGGTTCGATTCCCTTTCGGGGCTCTGTTGGTGTCCGGACGCCGGTGACTCACCGGTCGTCCGTCGGCACCGATAGTGGCGGGGTAGCTCAGGTGGTTAGAGCACACGACTCATAATCGTGGTGTCGCGGGTTCGAGTCCCGCCCTCGCTACCACAGTGGACAGGTGGACCGGCCGACGGCCGGGACGCAGACGAGCACGTACCAGAGGCGCCGACTCCCGGCGCGAGAGGTGGCAAGACCGTGGCCAGCAAGTCTCAGGACGTCCGCCCGAAGATCACGCTCGCGTGCGTGGAGTGCAAGGAGCGGAACTACATCACCAAGAAGAACCGTCGGAACGACCCCGACCGGCTCGAGATGAAGAAGTTCTGCCCGCGCGACGGCAAGCACACGCTGCACCGCGAGACCCGCTGACCTGACGCGTCGTGGGCATCAACCCCGCGTACGCCGGGCGCACGTACCCGCCGACGACCGCCTTCGTGGTCGGACGCGAGCACGTGCGCTCGTTCGCGTCTGCCGTGGGTGCCGACCACCCGGCGCACCACGACGTCGAGGCGGCCCGCGCGCTCGGGTACCCCGACGTCGTCGCGCCGCCCACCTTCGCGGTGGTGGTCGCGCAGCGGGCCGAGGCCCAGCTCATCGAGGACCCCGAGGCGGCCATCGACTTCAGCCGGGTCGTGCACGCCGACGAGCGGTTCACCCACCACCGCCCGGTGGTCGCGGGCGACGAGCTCGTGACGGTCCTGCACATCGACGCCGTCACCGAGCGCTCCGGGCTCGCGACCGTCACGACCCGCTGCGAGATCGCGGACGCGGACGGTGCGCCCGTGTCCACCGTCGTCTCCCGCCTCGCCGTCCGGCTCCCGGAGCCCGCGACGCCGGAGGCCGGCGCGTGACCCGCCCCGTCCTCGAGGACCTCGCGGTCGGCGACGTCGTCGGCTCGCGCACCGTGACCCTCACGCGCCGGGACCTGGTGCGCTACGCCGGCGCGAGCGGGGACCTCAACGCGATCCACTGGAACGAGCGCTTCGCGGCCGAGGTCGGTCTGCCCGGCGTCATCGCTCACGGGATGCTGACCATGGGCGCCGCCGTGAACCTGGTCTCCGACTGGGCGGGTGACCCGGGGGCCGTCGTCGACTACGGCACGCGCTTCACGCGGCTCGTGCCCGTGCCCGACCCGGGCGAGGCCGTCGTCGAGGTGACCGGCACGGTCGGCGCGCTGGACGCCGACGCCCGCACGGTGCGGGTGGACCTCACGGTGACCGTCGCCGGCGAGCGGGTCCTGGGCAGGGCGCAGGCGCTCGTCCGCCTCTGACCGGCGCGGGCGGGCACGTCCCGCTCAGGCGGGTGGCGGCGCCGTCGTCGTCCCGAGACGCAGCTCGACGTCGAGCTGCACGGTCGGGGGGGACTCCCCGGCGAGGAGGGCCGCCACCGCGTGGCCCAGGGCCTCGCCCTTGGCGGCCAGGGGCTGCGCGACGGTCGTGAGCACGTCGGGCCCGAGCCACGGCAGGTCCAGGCCGTCGAACCCGGCCACGGACACGTCCTGCGGCACGCGCAGGCCCATCTCGCGCGCGGCGAGCATCACGCCCGCGGCCAGGAGGTCGGACTGCGCCACGACGGCCGTGGGGCGGTCCGGCCCGGCGAGGACGACGCGGCCCGCGGCCTGCCCCTCCTCGACGAGGGAGGCCCGCGCCTCGACGACGAGCGTCGGGCGGACCCCGGCGTCGGTGAAGCCCTCCAGCCGGTGCCGGGTGGGCGTCCAGTCCAGCTCGGCCATGCGCTCGGCGTCGACGACGGCGCAGCGGCGCTCGCCGGCGAAGGGCAGCGTCACCGTGGCGATGCGCTCGTGCCCCAGGCCCACGAGGTGGCGCACCAGCTCGGCCGTGCCGCTGCGGTCGGCGATCCCCACGACGGCGGCGCCGTCGACCTCGGGGCCCTCGCCGACGACGATCGGCACGCCGCGCTGCTG
The DNA here is from genome assembly GCF_014525465.1 of Actinotalea sp. JY-7885. NCBI lineage: Bacteria > Bacillati > Actinomycetota > Actinomycetes > Micrococcales > Cellulomonadaceae > Actinotalea > Actinotalea sp. JY-7885. The sequence continues at coordinate 9,339 of NZ_JACEXH010000126.1, forward strand.
GAGCGCCGCCAGGACCGGGTCGCTGCTGCGCGTGCCCCAGATGAGGACGGCGACGTCCATGGGCGCGCTCGCCAGCAGCGGGTCGAGCCGGGCGCTGTCGGCGTGCGGCGTCGCGGGCACGAGCAGCACCCCGAGCCCCATCGTGCCCAGCGTGCCGACCAGGCCGTCGAGGACCTGGACCGAGACGGGGTCGCGGAAGCTGCGCCGCAGCTCGTCGCCGATGACGACGGCTACGATGCCCGAGCGACCGCTGCGCAACGACCGGCCGAGGGGGTTGGGCCCGGAGTAGGAGAGGGTCTCGGCGGCGGCGAGGACGCGCGAGCGCGTCTCGGCGGCGATCGGTCCGGCACCCGAGAAGGCGAGCGAGGCCGTCGAGACGGAGACTCCCGCCGCGCTCGCGACGTCGGCCAGCGTGGGCCTGCTGTGTGCCATGTCACCTCCTCGGTCGTCCGGTCGCCGGTTGACGGTGCGCCAGCCTATCGGCGAGGATCGACGTGCGGTCTCGAAACGATTCGAAACACCCTCGTCCGAGGGCCGCCCGGCCCGGCGTCGTGCCTCCCGCCCGCCACACCACCTGGATCGAGTCGTCTCGTGCTGCCCCCCGCTCTGCGCCGTCGTGCCCTGCCCCGCCCTGCCCCGTCCGGCCCCACCGCGTCCGGCTCCACCCCGCCCGGCCCCGCCCACCGCGCTCGCCGTGGTCCGGGTCGCCGTCGTGCCGCGACGCGGCCCGAGGCGCCGCGGC
>NZ_JACEXH010000127.1:0-9966 GCF_014525465.1 Actinotalea sp. JY-7885
CCGCCGCCGGGCGCGCACCTCGAGCCGCCGTACGACGCCGACCGCGGTCCCCCGCGCGGACCGCTCGGCCGCCACGGCCTCGCGCAGCGCCGGCGCGACCTCGGCCGCGAAGCGGGCCATGTCGTCCGCGTCGTCCGTCGCGAGCACGATCGTGCCGGCGCCGTGCTCCAGCACGACCGGGAGCAGCTGGTCGACCCACTGCGCGGGCGGGCCCTGCAGGAGCCCGCCGTCGCGCTCGGCGAAGCGACCCGAGACGTTGACGACCCGGACGATCTCGCGCGGGTCGCGGCCCGCCGCGAGCGCGGCCTCGTCGATCGCGCGGTTCCCGGCGGGCAGGGCGACGAGCCCGTCGGTGCCGCCGGGGACCACCCAGCCGTCGGCCGTCGTCCCGACGAGCCGGAGCATGCGCGGCCGGCCACCGCCGACCCAGATGCCGATGTCATGGGCGGGCGCGGGGCCGCGCTGGACGCCCGCGACGCGGTGGTGCTCCCCCGGCACGGCGAGCGGTCGCCGCTCGGACGCCGCCCAGATCCCGCGCAGGACGTCCACGGCCTCGCCGAGCGCGTCGACCGAGGCGCCCGGGGTGAGGCGCTCGGCGCCCATCGACGCCATCGCGTCCCAGAAGTGGCCCGCCCCGAGCCCGAGGTCCAGCCGCCCGCCGCTGAGCAGGTCGAGGCTCGCCGCGGCGCGCGCGAGGACCGCGGCGGGCCGCATCGGCAGGTCGATCACGCTCGGTGCGAGCCGGATGCGGTCGGTGCGCGCGGCGACCCAGCTCAGCAGCGTCCACGTGTCGTGGAACCGCGGCTGGTACGGGTGGTCCTGGAACGTGACGAGGTCGAGGCCGACCTCCTCCGCGTGCACGGCGAGCTCGACGGGCCGCAGCGACGCGTCGTTGGACGGCGTGACGAAGACGCCGAGGGTCAGCGGGTGCCCGTAGTCCACGGCCGTCCCCCTCAGCGCGCGCGCTCGGCGGCGACGAGCTCGCGCAGCGCGGGCCCGATCTCGCGGCCGAAGACGGTCAGCAGGGCCGGGTCGTCCCCGCCCAGGACGTAGCCGCTGAAGCCCTGCTCCAGGGTGAGGGCCGCGAGCTGGTCGACCCACTGCTCGGGCGGCCCCACCAGGAACCGGTCGCTCGCCTGCGCCGTGACGCGGCCGCCGATGTTCAGCAGGCGCCGGACGTCGCCCGGGCGCCGCCCGGCGGCCTCCGCGGCCTCGTCGACGATCGCGTTCGCGGCCGCGAGGTCACCCAGGCCCTCGACGTAGGCGAGCGACGGCAGCCAGCCGTCGGCCTTCGCACCCGTCAGGCGCAGCATGCGGGGCTTGTACGCGCCGAGCCAGATCCCGATGTCGTGCGCGGGCGCCGGCCCGCGCTTGGCGCCGTCGAGGTGGTGGTGGGCGCCGTCGACCACGAGGCGGGACCGGTCCTGCGCGGCCCAGATGCCGCGCACGACGTCGATCGCCTCGCTCAGGGCGTCGACGCTCTGGCCGGGCGTCAGGCGCCGTCCGCCCATCGCGACGATCGGGTCCCAGAACGCCCCGGCACCCAGGCCGAGCTCGACGCGTCCGCCGCTGAGCAGGTCGAGGCTCGCGGCGGCGCGCGCGAGCACGGCGGGCGGACGCAGCGGCAGGTTGAGCACGTTCCCGGCCACGTGGATGCGCTGGGTCACGGCCGCGACCCAGCTCATGAGCGTCCAGGTGTCGAGGAACCCGCCCTGGTACGGGTGGTCCTGGAAGGTCGCCAGGTCCAGCCCGACGTCCTCGCTGAGGCGGGCGAGGTCGACGACCCGCTCGGGCGCCTGGGCCGTCGGCGTCAGGAACGAGCCGAGCAGGAGGTCGTGCCCGTAGTCCGTCATCGCGTCGCGCTCCCTCGTCGTGCCTGCGTCGCCGGTCCTCCGGCGCCGTGCTCTGCGGCAACACCGTGATCGCCCCGGCGCTTCCCGCGGGCCCGCCGGCGACGAACGACGCCGTCCGGCACGCCCGGCTTGGGCGTCGGCCCGCCAGAGGCGCATGATGAGGGGCAGAGCCACGGGACGGGCCCGTGGACGAGGGACGGGGTCGCGATGCGACGCAGGGACGGAGCGGCCGACCAGGCCTGCTCGGGCGGGGCCTCGACGGCCGCCCTCGACGCCTGACGCCTCACGGCGCCCCTGCCCCGACCCCGGTCGGGGTTCTCCGGCCTCTCGGCGGTCGTCCCCGACCACCCTTCCTCCGCCCCGTCCTGGCGGCCGCCCTCGGCGACGCCCGCGCGGGCCCTCGAGAGACCCGAGAGAGCCATGAACCCCCTGACCGAGAAGCAGATCCGCTCGTCCTTCGTGAACTGCTCGCGCCGCGAGGCCGCGCAGCTCGCGCTCCCGCTCGACCTGGCGCAGACCCGCTGGGACCGCCTGGACCTCCTGGGCTGGATCGACCGCAAGGCGCCGCTGCGCGCGTACGTCGTCGTCCCGGTCGACGACGCGCCCGTGGGCGTGGCGCTGCGCACGCCCGAGCCGGGCGGGCGGCGTCGTCGTGCCGTGTGCGCCTGGTGCGAGGACGTCTACGCCACCAACGACGTCGCCCTGTACGTCGCGGCGCGCGCGGGCGCCGCCGGGCGCAAGGGCGACACCGTCGGCACCCTGGTGTGCACGACCTTCGAGTGCTCGCGCAACGTGCGGCGCCTGCCGAAGATCGTCGAGCTGGGCACCGACCCGGCCGACGTCGTCGTCGAGCGCCGCGTCGCCGGGCTGCGCGCACGGTCCGAGCGCTTCGTGCGCGAGGTGCTCAGCGAGGCCTGAGCGGGGTACCGGGCGACCCGCGTCCTCAGTTGAGGCGCGGGTCGTCCGGGAACGTCGAGATGATCGCCATCGAGCCGCCCTGGCGGCGCATGACGGCACGCCAGAGGCGCTCCGGGTCCGACGTGATCGCGTCGGACGGCAGCGCGGGGAACACGAACCAGTCCCCCGCGGCGACCTCGTCCTCGAGCTGGGCGCCGCCCCAGCCGGCGTGACCGGCGAAGACCCGCATCCCCAGGACGCCGCGCGCCTCGTCGGGATCGCCGTCGAGGTCGACCAGGCCGAACGACGTCGTCACCGGGGACACGGACGCCGGCGGCTCCACGCCCACGCGCAGCACGGCCAGCCCGAGCGCGCCGTCCAGCCCCACCGGGCCGCCCTGGAAGAGGGTCGCCGGTTCGCTCACCGCGTCGTGCCACGCGGGCAGCACCGAGCCGACCGGCACCGCGATCGGCCGGTTGAGGACGACGCCGAGCGCGCCCTCGTGGTCGTGGTGGAGCAGGAGGACGACGGCGCGCCGGAAGTTCGGGTCGGCGAGGTGCGGCACCGCGACGAGGAGGTCCCCGGGTACGAGCGACGTCCTGGCCATCCCCCCATCCTGCCTGCCCCGTCCAGCATGCCCCCGTCATCGAGCTCACCGACGGCACCCGAGGCCTCGAGGTGCCGTTCCGCGCGAGAGGAGCGACGGTGGGGGTACCGCACGTCCCAACGGAGGAGGCGACATGTACCTGCATGTTCAGCGACTGATCAACGAGATCGTCCCCGACGAGCCGGACCCGGCAGCCGCGAACGCCCTCCAGGAGGGGCTCGGCGGCCAGTTCGGCGAGATGCGCACGATGATGCAGTACCTGTTCCAGAGCATCAACTTCCGGGGTCCGGACGCCAAGCCGTACAAGGACCTGATCCAGGGCGTCGGCACCGAGGAGATCAGCCACGTCGAGCTCATCGGGACGACGATCTCCCGGTTGCTCGACGGGTCACCGCGCTACCAGGGGAAGAAGACGGACCCGCTCGACGAGCCGGGAGCCGGCGGCGCGACGCCCCTCGACATCGCGCTCGACCACAGCAACATCCACCACTACCTGGTGGCGGCCCAGGGCGCGCGGCCGGTCGACGCGGCGGGCAACCCGTGGAGCGGCACGTACGTCTACAACTCGGGCAACCTCGTTCTCGACCTCCTGTACAACCTCATGCTCGAGGCGACCGGTCGACTCCAGAAGTGCCGGATCTACGAGATGACGGACAACAAGACCGCACGATCGACGATCGCGTACCTCATCGTCCGTGACCAGGCGCACGAGAACGCCTATGCGCGCGCGCTGGAGACGCTCGGGGTGGACTGGGGCAAGGTGCTGCCGATCCCGAAGACGTCCGCGGAGAAGTTCCCGGAGGTCAAGAAGCTCGTCGACCTCGGGCTGCAGAGCAAGCAGTACAGCTTCGACCTCACGGCCCAGTCCGAGGCCGGGAAGATCTTCCAGGGCATGTCCCCGTCCAAGGACGGCACCCAGCTCGACGCGAGCGAGCAGGCGCCGGCCGGGGTGCCGATGACGATCGCGGAGGAGCGCTTCGAGGAGTTCTCCCCCGGCCTGGACCCCGAGCTGCTCGCGCTCATCCAGCGCACGGCCGAGCTCGAGATGGACGAGGTCCAGCCGCTCTACGGCCCGGTGCCGCCGGCGACGGCGTAGCCCGGGCCGCACGGCCACCGACCCGGGCCCCGGCGCAGACCACGTCTGCGGCGGGGCCCGGTACGTTCTCCCGAGGCATGCACACCCGGCGCGCTCGTGGAGGACTGCTCATGACCCGTTCCGGCACCGGTGTCGGCGTCGCGGATCCGGCGGTCCGCGACCGCGCCGCGGGCGTGCTGGCCGGCATGGCCTGCGGCGACGCCCTGGGGGCACCGTACGAGTTCGGGCCGCCGCTGCCCGACGACGTCGAGGTCGCCATGATCGGGGGCGGCGACCTGGGCTGGGCCCCGGGCGAGTGGACCGACGACACCCAGATGGCCGTCGTGATCCTGCAGGCGGCCGAGGAGGCGCGGCGCCGCGGCGCCGCGCTGACGGACCTGCTCGACGACGTCGCCGCCGGCTGGGCGCAGTGGGCCGGGACCGCGACCGACGTCGGCATCCAGACGAGCCGCGTGATCGACGCGGCGTCGGACGCCGGGCAGGTCACCGCCGCCGCGATGCGGGCCGCCGCACGCGAGCTGCACGAGCTCACGGGCCGCACCGGGGGCAACGGCTCGCTCATGCGGACCGCGCCGGTCGCGCTCGCCTACCTCGACGACGAGGCCGGCATGGTGGCGGCCGCCCGGGCCGTCAGCGAGCTGACGCACCGCGACCCCGACGCCGGTGACGCGTGCGTGCTCTGGTGCGCCGCGATCCGGCTCGCGGTGCTCGACGGCGTGGTGGACGTGCGTGACGGCCTGCGGCTGCTCGACGCCGACCGCCGGGACCTCTGGGAGGCGCGCCTGGCCGACGCGGAGGGGCGGCGGCCGGCCGACTTCACGAAGAACGGCTGGGTGGTCGAGGCCCTCCAGGCGGCGTGGTCCGCGGTCGTCGGCACGCCCGTCCCGGACGCCGACCCCGCGGACCACCTGCGGCTGGCCCTCGAGGCGGCGGTGCGCGGGGGCCGCGACGCCGACACCGTCGCGGCCATCGCCGGCGCCCTGCTCGGCGCCCGCTGGGGCGCCTCGGCGGTGCCGGGGCCGTGGCGCGACGTCGTGCACGGCTGGCCCGGGCTGCGGCTGACGGAGCTGGCGGAGCGCGGCCTGGCGCTCACCGGTCTGCCGTCGTAGGTCCCCGCGCGCAGCGGAAGGGCCGCCCCGCACGAGCGGGGCGGCCCTTCTGCCTGCTCAGGCGACGACGGTTGTCGCCACCTGCGTGGTGCGCCGCGCCGCGAGCGCCGTCGCGACCAGCGCGAACACCACCACGGCAGCGCTGACGACGCCGTACGCCGGCAGGTCGACCACCGGCGGGCCGTCGAGGACCCCGGCGCTGACGCCGATGATCGCGGGGACCACCGCGACGGTGCCGAGCACCCACGCCGTCACGCCCGTGATCGTCGCCTCGACGGTCGTCATCGCCATGAGCTGGCGCCGGGTGCTGCCGGTGCGGTGCAGCAGCGCGAGCTCCTCCCGCCGGGCGACAGTGGTCATCGCCAGCGTGCTCGCCGCACCCACCGCGACGACGCCCAGGAGCAGCATGAGCAGCACGACGCCGATCTCGTTGTCGCCGCCCGCCTGCATCGCGGTGCCGACGTACGCCTCGACGCCGGTCGCCGTCGCGCCCAGCGCCGCGATCGCCGCCACGACGTCCGAGCGCTCGGCGCCCGGTCCGAGGTCGACGAGCACGGTGTCGGCGACCACGGGAAGCCCGTGCGCCTGCGCCGTGGCGGGACCGGTGAGGAGTCCTCCGACGCCCAGGCCGCGGGAGTACACCGCGACGACCCTCGCCTCCACGACCTCCTCCCCGAACCGCACGGCCAGGGTCTCCCCGAGCCCGGTGCCGGCCGTGAAGGCCGTGTCGGTGCTGATAGCCACCGTGTCCGGGGCGTCGAGGTCGGCCAGCGTGCCCTTGACGACGTCGGGGTCGAGGATCCCGGTGTCGCCCGGGACGACCCGCAGGGCCGCGGCCTCCCAGGTCATGGGACCGCCCTCCTCGCCGTCGGTGCCCACCTCGGCGGGGACCTGAGCCAGCGGGACGGCGGTGGCCACCCCGGGCACGTCGGCCACCTGTGCGGGCAGGTCCGGCGACGGGTCGCCGGCCGGCGTGACGACGAGGTCCGAGGTGATCGCGGCGGTCATCTCCTGCCGCATGCCGGTCTCGATCGCCCGGTTGACGCTGGTCTGGATCGTCGCGGCCGAGACGACCAGCGCGAGGGGCACGACGACGGTCGTCAGCCGCCGCGAGAACCCGCGGACGTTCCGGACGGCGAGCATCGTCGCCGGGCGGCCGCTGGCCGGACCCATCCGCGCCAGGCGGTCGAAGACCCAGCCGACGAGGACCGGCCCCGCGAGGGCCGCGGCACCGACCAGCATGAAGGCGGACAGCGACGCCATGGCGCCGCCGGTCGTCCCGGGCAGCCACAGCCCGGCGAACGCCATGGCCAGGCCGCCGAGGGTCAGCAGCAGGGCGATGACGCGCCGGACGGCGCCGACCTGGCGGTCCTCGACCGCGCTCTGCTGGATCGCCGCGGTGGGTGCGGTGCGCGCCGCCTCCCGCGCTCCGAGCCGGCCCACGGGCACCGCGGTGACCATGATCAGCAGCACGGCGATGAGGACGGGCAGCGGCGAGAGCGCCGAGGTGAAGTCCGGCGCGACCATCCCGCTGCGGACCAGCACGGGGTCGAGCAGCCGGGCGCCGAACAGCCCGGCCACCGCGCCGACGGGGGCGGCGACGAGCGAGACCACCGCCACCTCCAGGGTGACCGCCCGCCGGACCTGCGCCGGCGTGGCGCCGACCGCGCGGAGCAGCGCGAACTCGCGCCGCCGACTGCGCAGCGCGAGGCTCACGGTCGCCGCGACGACCATGACCACGACGACGAGCAGCGTCCCGGAGTAGGACGAGGCGAGGGCGACGAGGGTCCCTCCGGAGGCCGTGGCCCCGGCGGCCTGCGTGCGCAGGCCGGACTCGAAGATGACACCCGTGACGGCCAGCACGGCCGCCGCGACGGCGAGGACGACGGCGGTGCCGGCGAAGGCACCGCGGTGGGCGCGGACGCCCGAGGACGCGAGCTGCCACATGGTGCTCACCGACCCTTCGTGAGGAGGCGAGCGGTGACCTGCTCGGCGGTGGGGCGCTCGAGCTGGTCGACGACCAGCCCGTCCGCGAGGACGACGACGCGCTCGGCGGCGGCCGCGACCACCGCGTCGTGCGTCACGATGACCACCGTCTGGCCGAGCTCGCCGGCCGTGTCGCGCAGCACCTCGAGCACGGCGGCCCCCGTGCGGGAGTCCAGCGCGCCCGTCGGCTCGTCGGCGAAGACGACCGCGGGCCGCGTGATGAGCGCGCGGGCGATCGCCACGCGCTGGGCCTGCCCCCCGGACAGCTCGCCCGGCAGGCGGTCCATGAGCGGGGAGACTCCGAGGAACTCCAGCAGGGACGCCTCCCACGCGAGATCGACCTGGCGGCCGGAGAGCGCCAGCGGCAGCCGGACGTTCTCGCGCGCCGTCAGGTGCCCGATGAGGTTGTAGGCCTGGAAGACGAAGCCGACGTGCTGGCGGCGGAACCGGGTCAGGTCGTCGGGCCGCAGCACCGTGAGGTCGTGGCCGCCGACGACGACGGCGCCGCGGGTGGGCGTGTCGAGCCCCGCCGCGCAGTTGAGCAGCGTGGACTTACCCGAGCCGGACTGGCCGACGACGGCGGTCACCGAGCCGGCGAGCAGCTCGAGGGAGACCCCGCGCAGGGCGTGGACGGGCTCCCGGCCCGGGTAGGTCTTGTGGATGTCGACGAGGCGGACGGCGGTCGCCGTCGCCTCTGCCGTGATCGGCGTCGTCATGATCTGCTCCCGTGGGTTCGAGGTCGTTGATGTCGATCTCGAACCTAGGAAGCGGCGGGGGTGCCCATCGAGCCTCTGAAGGAGGGCCCGGCACAGTTCCATCCTTCGATGGAGGCCCTCAGACGCCGACGTCGACCACGCGGTTCTGGTAGGCCCACACGACGGCCTGGAGCCGCGAGCGCACGCCCAGCTTGGGCATCATCCGCGCCAGGTGGGACTTCACCGTGGACACCTCCAGGTACAGCGCCTGGGCGATCTCCTCGTTGGACATGCCCTGCGCGAGGTGCAGGAGGATCTCGAGCTCGCGCGCCGTCAGCAGCTCGCTCGCGCGCGCGGCCGTCACCGGCTGGGTGCGCCGGCGGGTCAACAGCTCCTCGACCACGCGCTTGGTCAGCGTGTCCGCCAGGGTGCCGTTGCCGGCCGCCACGGACCGCACGGCCTCGACCACCGTCGCGGGCTCCGCGTCCTTGAGCAGGAAGCCCGAGGCGCCGGCCTCCAGCGCCCCGAACAGGTACTCGTCGACGTCGAAGGTCGTCAGGATGAGCACGGGGATCGGCTCCGCGGTGCCGGGTCCGGACAGCTCCCGCGTCGCGGTGATGCCGTCGGTGCCCGGCATGCGCACGTCCATGCAGACGACGTCGGCGCGCAGCCGGCGCGCGGCCTCGACGGCCTGGGCGCCGTCGGAGACCTCCGCGACGACCTCGAGGTCCGGCTCCACGCCGAGCATGGCGCCGAGGCCGGCGCGCACGAGCGGCTGGTCGTCGGCGATCACCACACGGATCATCGGGTCGCTCCGTCCTGCGGTCCGGCGAGCGAGGCGTCGCTGCCGAGGGGGTCGGTCTCGAGGGGGTCGGTGTCGCGCGGGACCAGGTCCTGGTGCGTCGGCACGGCGAGCTCCACCCGCCAGCCGCCGTCGGGCCGAGGCCCGTACGTCAGCCTCGCGTCGGTCAGGTCCGCGCGCTCCTGCATGCCCACCAGCCCGAGCCCACCCCCGGGGCGGGCGTCGGCGCCGACGTCGAGCGGCACCGCTCCCCCGGCCGCCGGGCCGTTCGTGACGCTGACGACCAGGGCCGCGTGGTCACGGGCGTCGAGGAGCACCTCGCACCGCGCACCCGGCGCGTGGCGGACGACGTTGGCGAGGCACTCCTGCACGGTGCGGAACGCGGCGAGCTGGGCGAGCGGCCCGACGGCGTCCCACCGGTCGGCCGGGCTGCCGAGCGTGGTGAGGGTGGCGTCCACGCCCGAGGCTCGCGCCCGCTCCACGAGCGCCGGGACCGCCGCGAGCGTCTCGACCGGGTGGTCGGCCTCGTCGGGCGTGTCCCGCAGCAGACGCACGAGGCTGCGCAGCTCGTCGAGCATCGCCGACGTCTCCGCGCGGACGCGCTCCACGCCCGTCTTGGCGGCCTCCGGGTCGACGTCGATCTGGCGGCCGATCGCCCCGGTCATCACGGCGATGCCCGACAGGTGGTGCGCTGCGATGTCGTGGAGCTCGCGCGCCATCGCAGCGCGCTCGCGCGCGACGGCGGTCTCCACGCGTGCGCCGTGCTCGCGGCTCAGCGCCTCGGCCTGGCGGGCCCGCGCCTCGGCCGTCTCGCTCCGCGCGCCGACGACGACGCCGGCCAGCATCGGGAGGCCGACGATCGCCGCCGCCTGCGCGAGGGCCGCGCCGACCGTCACCAGCGGCGCGCCGGGAACGGGCTGG
>NZ_JACEXH010000128.1:0-9943 GCF_014525465.1 Actinotalea sp. JY-7885
CGCCCGCCCGCCGGACCGCGCGGCCTTGCCCTGGGCGGCGCCACCGCGCGACCCACCGCGCTCGGCCGCGGCGCGGCTCGAGGCGGGACGGGGTGCGGACGTACGGGTGGCCATGCTGCCAACGTACCTGCCGCACCCGACCCGCCCGGGGAGGCGCGTGCGGCGGTGTCGGGGTGACCTAGGTCGCCAGGAGCCCCACGCCGAGCGTGACGACGCCGGCGGCGAGGACCACCGCGCCCACGGGCAGGAGCACCACCCAGCGGTTCGGCCGGTCGCGGCCCGGGCCGTGCGCCGAGAGGAAGAACCCGGCCGGCATGAGCACGGCGGCGACGAGCACGCCGGTCTGACCGAGCCAGCGCCAGAACCCGTCGAGGTCGGTCGCCTCGCCCAGGAGCACGCAGACGAGCCCGAGCGTGACCAGGACCCCGGCGTGGGCGTGCCCCGCCCGGTAGAAGCTCGTCTGGAAGGAGGTCGCCGGGACCCGGCCCGTGACGACCGCGGTGAGGAACGCGCCGCCCGACTCGATCGCGACCACGGTCAGGAGGACGACTCCCGCCGTCGCGCCGGCGGCCTGGCTGAGCTCGAGCATCGGTCCCCCCGACGTCGCTGCGAATGCGAACACTGTTATAAACATCGTTCTGCTCGGGCGGTCAAGACCGTAGGATCGCGGCGTGCCCCGGCCCCGGCTCCACGACGACGCGCTGCGGGTGCGCCTGCTCGAGACCGCCTCGGAGGTCATCGCGGCGGGCGGCCAGGACGCGGTGACCGTGCGCGACGTCGCACGGCGCGCCGGGACGTCGGCCTCCGCCGTCTACGCGCTCTTCGGGAGCCGCGACGCGCTGCTCGCCGCGGTCGCCGACGAGGCCTTCCGCCGCTTCGCGGACCACCTCGCCCGCGCGGCGCGCACCGACGACCCCGCCGCCGACCTGCTCGCGCTGGGCCTCGCCTACCGGACGAGCGCGCTCGCCGAGCCACACTTCTACCGCGTGATGTTCGAGCGCGCCCCGCTCGGCGCGGCCGTCGACCTGCCCACGTTCGACGTGCTGCGGGGCGCCGTCGCGCGCGCGCTCCCGCCCGGGCCCGCAGACGCCACCGAGCCGGCGCTCGCGCTGTGGGGGCACGTCCACGGCCTGGTCTCGCTCGAGCTCGCCGGCCTGCTCCCGGGCACGCCGGACGAGCGCGCGGCCCGGTACCGGCGGCTGCTGCGCACGGTCGGCCCGGCGATCCTCGGACCTCCGCCCGCCGCCCCCTGACAGCGTCGGCCGCCGGTGGCACGCTCGTGGCAGGGACGCGGGAGGCGAGGGGCGCAGCCATGACCGACGGGGCGACGGCGTCGCGGGGGCAGGCGCTGCGCCGCCGTGCCGCCGCCCAGGGACTCGACCTCGACGCCCGGGGGCGGCGGGACCGTCTGGACGTCCTGGACGCGGGCGTCCAGGACACCGGCGCCGACGCCGCCGCCTGGGCGCTCGCCGTGCGCGGCGCACCCGTGGACGCGGGACTCGGACGCGATCTCGCCCTGGCGTGGACGCTGCGCGGGGCGCCGCACGTCTACCGCCGGGCCGACCTCCCCGCGGCCGCCCGCGCGCTCGCGCCGTTCTCCGAGGAGGACGCACGTCGCCGCCTGCAGAGCGCCGCGGCGCCCCTCGTGGCGGACGGGCAGAGCGCGACGGACGCGCTCGTCGTCGTCGGCCGCGCGATGCGCGAGGTCACCACCGGACCGACGGCGAAGGGCGAGGTCTCCTCCCGGCTGACGCCCCTGCTCCCGCAGGCGTACGTGCGGTGGTGCGCCGCGTGCGGGACGACGCACACCCACGAGTCGCTGTTCCGGCTCGCGGCGCTGCACGCCGGCCTCGAGCTCGAGCCGCGGACGTCGCCGCCCGTCCTGACGCCGGTGGCCGGCTGGCGCGGGCACCTGGACGCCCTGCCCGCCCTCGTCGCGGCCGAGCCGCGGGACCGCGACGTCCCGGCCCGCCTGGACACCGTCCGGGCCTACCTCCACCTCCACGGCCCCGCGCGACCCGCGGACGTCGCGGCGCACCTCGAGGCCCCGGTGGCCGACGTGCGGCGGCACTGGGCGTCGCTCGCCGACGAGCTGGCCGAGGTCGATCTCGAGGGCGAGCGGCGGTGGCTGCTCGCCGGCGACCTCGACGCGCTGGAGCGCGCGCGGGAGGCGCCCGCCGGTCCGGCGCGCGTCCACCTGCTCGGACCGTCGGACCCGTTCCTCCAGGCCCGGGACCGCGAGCTGCTCGTCCCGGACGCCGCCGCACGCTCGGACCTGTGGCGGGCCCTGGGACGGCCGGGCGCCGTGCTGCGCGGCGGCGAGGTCGTCGGGACCTGGCGGCCGCGCGCCACCGGGTCGAGCCTGCGGCTCCAGGTGCGCCCGTCGGTCCCGTGGGACCGACGGGCGCCGGACCTGGACGCCGCCGTCGACGACGAGGCGGAGCGCCTCGCGACGTTCCGCGGCCTGCGCTACGCCGGCCGCGCGGAGTGAGCCGGGTCAGGCCTCGACGACCACCGGGATGATCATCGGGCGCCGCCGCAGGCGACCCGAGACCCACCGCCCGACGACGCGGCGCACGACCTGCTGGAGCTGGTGGGTGTCCACCGTCCCCGTCGAGGCCGCCTCCTCGATCGCGCGCGCGACCTCGGGCTGGATGGTCTGGAAGACCGCCTCGTCCTCGGCGAACCCGCGGGCGTGGATCTGCGGGCCGGCGATGACCTTGCCCGTCGCGGAGTCGACCACCGCGAAGATCGAGATGAAGCCCTCCTCGCCCAGGATCCGGCGGTCCTTGAGCTCGGCGTCCGTGATGGTGCCGACGCTCGAGCCGTCGACGTACACGTACCCGCACGGGACCGCGCCCACGACGCGCGCGCGACCGTCGACGAGGTCGACGACGACGCCGTCCTCGGCCAGCACGACGCGGTCGGCGGGGACACCCGTGCGCACGGCGATCGCCGCGTTGGCCACCAGGTGGCGCACCTCGCCGTGGACCGGCATGACGTTGCGCGGCCGCAGGATGTTGTAGCAGTAGGTCAGCTCGCCGGCGCTCGCGTGGCCCGAGACGTGCACGCGGGCGTTGCCCTGGTGCACGACCTTCGCCCCGAGGCGCATCAGGCCGTTGATGACGCGGAACACCGCGTTCTCGTTGCCCGGGATGAGCGAGGACGCGAGGATCACGGTGTCGCCGTGGCCGACCTCGACGCGGTGGTCGCGGTTGGCCATCCGGGACAGCGCCGCCATGGGCTCGCCCTGCGAGCCGGTGCACATGAGCACGACCTCGTGCGGCGGCAGGGCGTCGACGGCCTTGACGTCGACGAGCACGCCCTCGGGCACGGTGAGGTAGCCCAGCTCCGACGCGATGGTCATGTTGCGCACCATCGAGCGCCCCACGAGGGCGACCTTGCGGCCGTGCGCGTGGGCGGCCTCGAGCACCTGCTGGACGCGGTGCACGTGCGAGGAGAACGACGCCACGATGACGCGCTGGTCCGCCGCCGCGAAGACCGAGTCCAGGACGGGGCCGATGTCCCGCTCGCTGGTGGTGAACCCGGGTACCTCGGCGTTGGTGGAGTCGACCATGAACAGGTCCACGCCCGCCTCGCCGAGCCGCGCGAAGGCGCGCAGGTCGGTGATCCGCCCGTCGAGGGGCAGCTGGTCCATCTTGAAGTCACCGGTGTGGAGCACCGTGCCGGCACCGGTGCGCACGGCGACCGCCAGCGCGTCCGGGATGGAGTGGTTGACCGCGACGAACTCGCACTCGAAGACGCCGTAGGTCTCGACCTGCCCCTCCTTGACCACGCGGGTCACGGGGTTGATGCGGTGCTCCTTGAGCTTCGCCTCGACGAACGCGAGCGTGAGCTGCGAGCCGACCAGGGGGATGTCGGGGCGCATGCGCAGCAGGTACGGCACGGCGCCGATGTGGTCCTCGTGCCCGTGCGTGAGCACGACGGCCTCGATGTCGCCGAGGCGGTCGGCGATGTACTCGAAGTCGGGCAGGATCAGGTCGACGCCCGGCTGGTGGTCCTCGGGGAACAGGACCCCGCAGTCGATCACGAGCAGGCGACCGTCGTACTCCAGGACGGCCATGTTGCGGCCGACCTCGCCGAGGCCGCCGAGCGCCACGATGCGCAGCGCGCCCGCGGGCAGTGCGGGCGGGGCCCCGAGCTCGGGGTGGGGGTGGGACATCAGACCTCCGGGTCAGTCGAGACGGCCGGCCGCGACGAGGGCCGCCCGGACCTGGGCGACCTCCTCGTCGTCGGGCGCGGCCTGGGGAAGGCGCATCGTCGCGCTCGGGATCAACCCGAGCAGCGCGAGCGAGAGCTTGGACCGCAGCGCGCCGTTGCCGCTGCCGCAGACCAGGTCGATCATCGGCAGCGTCGAGACGAAGGTCTCGCGTGCCGTGGTCAGGTCGCCGGCGTCCACGGCGCGGATCACCGCGGCGAGCTCGTCACCGACGAGGTGCGACGCCATGCCCACGAGGCCGACCCCGCCGACGGCGAGGAAGGGGAGCAGGAAGGCGTCGTCGCCCGAGTAGTACGCCAGGCCCGTCGCCTCGATGGCGCGGAGCGCGCCGACGACGTCGCCCGTCGCGTCCTTGACGGCGACGACCCGGTCGTGGGCCGCCAGCCGCTCGAGCGTCGCGAGGCTGTAGCGCACCCCGGTCCGTGCCGGCACGTCGTAGAGCATCACCGGCAGGTCGGTCGCGTCGGCGACGGCGACCGTGTGCTGGTAGATCCCCTCCTGTGACGGGCGCGAGTAGTACGGGGTCACGACGAGGAGCCCGTGGGCTCCCGCCTCGGCGGCCTGCTCGGCCATGCGGACGGCGTGCGCGGTGTCGTTGGACCCGGCACCGGCCACGACCACGGCGCGGTCGCCGACCGCGTCGACGACCGCGCGGATGAGGTCGGCCTTCTCGGGCGCGTGGGTGGTCGGCGCCTCGCCGGTGGTGCCGTTGAGCACGAGGCCGTCGTGCCCGTGGTCGACGAGGTGCGTCGCGAGCCGCGCGGCGGCGTCGAGGTCGACGCTGCCGTCCGGCGACATCGGGGTCACCATCGCGGTGAGGAGGGCTCCGAACGGTCGCGTGGGCGTCGCCGCTGCGTCGGGAGTCGTGGGGGCCATGGCAGCAAACTACCGCGATGGGGTCCGACGCTGCTCCGGGAGTCCGTCCCCGCCCGACTCCCGGACGAAGCTGAGGAACCGGTAGCGCAGGCCCGTGCGTGACGTGTGCCACCCCTCGTGCGGCGACCGGGTGGCGAGCCGCCATCCCCGGTCCAGGGTCGGCGCACGCGTGTCGCCCTGCACCATGACGTCGATCTGCGTCATCTCGATGCGATCGGCGAGCGGCAGGAACTGCGTGTAGACCTGCTCGCCGCCGATGACCCACGCCGTGACCCCCGCGGCGAGCGCGGCCGCCGCGGCGACGTCGGGCACGACGTCGGCGCCGTCCAGCTCGAGGCCGGGCTGCCGGCTCAGGACGACGTTGCGGCGCCCCGGCAGGGGACGGAACCGCTCCGGGAGCGACTCCCACGTCCGACGCCCCATGATCACCGGGCTGCCGGTGGTGATCTCGCGGAAGTGGGCCTGGTCCTCGGGCAGGTGCCACGGCAGGTCGCCGTCGCGCCCGATGCAGCGGTCGGCCGACTGGGCCCAGATGAGGCCGATCGACGCGGGTCGTCCCGCCATCAGACGGCGACCGGGGCCTTGATGGCGGGGTGGTGCCGGTAGTCGACGACCTGCACGTCGTCGTAGGCGTAGTCGAGGATCGACGGCGCACGGCGCAGCTCGAGCCGCGGCGGCGCGAACGGCTCGCGCGAGAGCTGCTCGCGGACCTGCTCGACGTGGTTGTCGTAGATGTGGCAGTCACCGCCGGTCCACACGAGGTCGCCGACCTCGAGATCCGTCTGCTGGGCCACCATGTGCGTCAGCAGCGCGTAGGACGCGATGTTGAACGGGACGCCGAGGAAGAGGTCCGCGCTGCGCTGGTAGAGCTGGCACGAGAGCCGGCCGTCGGCGACGTGGAACTGGAAGAAGGCGTGGCACGGCGCGAGCGCCATCCGCGGGATGTCGGCGACGTTCCAGGCGGAGACGATGAGCCGGCGCGAGTCGGGGTCGCGGCGGATCTGGTCGATCACCTGGGTGATCTGGTCCACGTGGCCGCCGTCGGGCGTGGGCCACGAGCGCCACTGGACCCCGTAGACCGGGCCGAGCTCGCCGTCCGGCGCCGCCCACTCGTCCCAGATCGTCACGCCCTGCTCCTGGAGCCAGCGCACGTTCGACTCGCCGCGCAGGAACCACAGCAGCTCGAGGACGATCGAGCGCACGTGCACGCGCTTCGTCGTGACGAGGGGGAAGCCCTCGCGCAGGTCGAAGCGCATCTGGTGGCCGAAGACGCTGCGCGTCCCCGTCCCCGTGCGGTCCGCCTTGGGGGTGCCGTGCTCGAGCACGTGCCGCAGCAGGTCCTCGTAGGGGGTGGGGACGGGCGCCATGGCGCTCATCGTAGGGGCCGCCGCGACCCGCTCCCAGGGCCATACTGGCGCCATGGCGAACGTGCAGCTGGTCGCGCGGTCCGGCAGCCTCCCGCTCGACGTGCCCACGGGCGTGCTCGTGGGCGGCGCGTGGCGCGAGGCCTCGACCGGGCGGACCTTCGACGTCCACGACCCGGCGACCGGCGACCTGCTCGCCGAGGTCGCCGACGGCTCGCCGCAGGACGGGCTCGCGGCGCTGACGGCCGCGGACGCGGCGCTGCCGGCGTGGGCGGCGACCTCGCCGCGCGAGCGGTCGGACGTGCTCCGGACCGTCTTCGACCGCCTCGTGGCGCGCACCGACGAGGTCGCGGACCTCATCACCGCCGAGGGCGGCAAGCCGCTCGCCGAGTCGCGCGCCGAGGTGGCCTACGGCGCCGAGTTCGTGCGGTGGTACTCCGAGCAGGCCGTCCGCGTGGGCGGCCTGGCGCGCACGGCGCCCGGCGGGGCGAACCACCAGCTGGTCCTCCGCCGCCCGGTCGGGCCCGCGCTGCTCATCACGCCGTGGAACTTCCCGCTCGCGATGGCCACGCGCAAGATCGCGCCGGCCCTGGCCGCGGGCTGCCCGGTCGTCGTCAAGCCCGCCGCCCTGACGCCGCTGACGACGGCGTTCTTCGCCGAGGTCGTCCGCGAGGTGCTCGCCGAGCGCGGCCTGCCGACCGGCATCGTGAACGTCGTGCCGACGTCGTCGTCGTCCGCGCTGGTCGAGCCGCTCCTGGCGGATGCCCGGCTGCGCAAGCTGTCGTTCACCGGCTCGACCGAGGTGGGGCGGATCCTGCTGCGCGGCGCGGCCGACGGAGTGCTCCGCACGTCGATGGAGCTGGGCGGCAACGCGCCCTTCCTCGTGTTCGAGGACGCGGACGTGCCGGCCGCGGTCGAGGGCGCGGTCGCCGCCAAGATGCGCAACGCCGGCCAGACGTGCGTGGCCGCCAACCGCTTCCTCGTGCACGAGTCCGTCGCGGCCGAGTTCACCGCCGGGCTGACGGCCGCGTTCGAGCGGCTGGTCGTCGGCCCGGGCCACCGCGAGGGGGTCACCGTCGGCCCGCTCATCGAGGCGCGCGCGGTGGACCGCGTCGGTGAGGTCGTCGCCGAGGCGCTCGACGCCGGCGCCCGCGTCACCACGGGCGGCGGGCGGCCCGACGACGCCGCGCTGCGAGGCCACTTCTTCGCGCCCACCGTGCTGGCGGGCGTGGACCCCGGGACGCGCGCCGTCCGGGAGGAGATCTTCGGCCCGGTGGCGCCGGTCGTCACCTTCACCTCCGAGGACGAGGCGCTCGCGCTCGCTAACGCCACGCAGTTCGGCCTCGTCGCGTACGCCTACACGCGCGACGTCTCCCGCGCCCTGCGCGTCGCCGAGGGCGTCGAGGCCGGGATGATCGGGATCAACCGCGGCATGGTGTCCGACGCGAGCGCGCCCTTCGGCGGCGTGAAGCAGTCCGGGCTCGGGCGCGAGGGTGGCGAGGCCGGCATCGAGGAGTACCTCGAGACCGTCTACGTCGCGCTGTGACCCGCACTCCCCCACGCCCTGCGCACGACGGACCCGGGCCCGACGACGTCGCGCGCCGTGCCGCCGTCCGCCAGGCGCTGTCCGTCGCCGCGGCGACGGGCGTCTACGGGATCTCGTTCGGCGCCCTGTCCGTCGCCGCGGGTCTCGACCTCTGGCAGACCATGGCCCTGAGCCTGCTGATGTTCACGGGCGGCTCCCAGTTCGCCTTCGTCGGCGTCCTCGGTGCGGGCGGCGCCGGCGGGGCCGCGGTGGCGACCGCCGTCCTCCTCGGTGCCCGCAACGCGCTGTACGGCGCCGTCCTTGCGCCCCTGCTGCGCTACGCAGGGCTGCGGCGGCTGGCCGCCGCCCACGTGACGATCGACGAGTCGACGGCGGTGGCCACCGCGCAGCCGACGCCGACGCTCGCGCGCGTCGGGTTCTGGTGGGCCGGGCTGGGCGTGCTCGTGCTCTGGAACCTGTTCACGGTCGTGGGCGCCGTCGTGGGCGACGCCCTCGGCGACCCGCGGCGCTGGGGGCTGGACGCGGCGGCGGCCGCCGCGTTCCTCGGGCTGCTCTGGCCCCGCCTCGCGAGCCGGGCCGCCCAGGTCGTCGCGGCCGGAGCGGCCGTCGTCGCGCTCGCGCTGACCCCTGTCGCACCCGCGGGCGTCCCGGTGCTCGCCGCGGCCGTCGTCGCCGTGGTCCTCGGCTGGCGCGACCCCGGCCCGCGCCTGCGCGCACCGGCACGACCCGCGACCGACCCGGGAGGGCACGCGTGAGCCCCTACGCCGCGACCTGGGTGGCGGTGCTGGCGGCCGCCGCCCTCTGCTTCGCCACCAAGCTGCTCGGCCACCGCGTGCCGACCCACTGGCTGGAGCAGCCGCGCGTCGCGCGGGTGGCCGGACTCGTGACGGTCGCGCTGCTCGCCGCGCTCGTCGCGGTGCAGACCTTCACCACCACCGACTCGGCGGTCATCGTCGACGCGCGGCTCGTCGCGGTCGCGGTCGCGGCCGTCGCGCTCGCGCTGCGGGCGCCCTTCATCGTCGTCGTGGTGCTCGCGGCGGTCGTCGCGGCGGTGCTCCGCGCCCTGTGAGGGCGGCCCGCGCGGGCTCGCGGCGACGCCGCGCGACGCCCGGGGCCGGTTCGACACGGGTCCGGAGCAGCGGTCATGCTGCCGTGGTGCAGCAGAACCCGACGCCGAGCGCCCGCTGATGGCGCTCTTCCGTGAGACCGCGGACGTGTCCGTCCGCCCCGCCACGACCGACGACGAGGCCGCGATCGCCCGCGTCCAGCTCCGCGCCTGGCGCGCCACGCACGCGGCGACGCTCGGCGAGGCCGTGCTCGAGCAGCTCGACGTCATGGCCGTGCGCCGGCAGTGGGCCGCGGCCATCACGCAACCGCCCACGCGCGACCACCACGTGCTCGTCGCATGCGACGGGCCGCGCGTCGTGGGCTTCGCGGCCAGCGTCCCGGTGGCCGTGCCGCCGGAGCGCGCCGACGCACCGGCGGCCGGGGCCGTCGAGGTCGTCGCCCTCGAGGTCGACCCCGACGTCCGCCGTGCCGGGCACGGCTCGCGCCTGCTCGCGGCGTGCGTGGACCTCGCGCGCGACGGCGGGGCGACCCACCTGCAGACCTGGGTGCTCGACGGCGACGAGGGGCGCGCGCAGTTCCTCGGCTCGGCCGGGCTCGGGCCCGACGGCGCCGCGCGCGAGCTCGGGGTGAGCGCCGACGAGGCCGCGACCCGCGCGGTCGCCGAGCACCGCTGGGTCGCGGAGATCTGAGGCGCTACGGGCGCCCGGCGGCGCGGTACAGCGACGCGGCGCGGCGCAGCGCCTCGCGGGCCCGTCGGCGGTCCCGCGCGGCGTCGTAGGCGAACCCGAGGCGGAACCACGCCGCCCAGTCGTCGGGGCGCGCCTCCACCTCCGCCCGCGCCACGCCGAA
>NZ_JACEXH010000129.1:0-9788 GCF_014525465.1 Actinotalea sp. JY-7885
GGCGCGAGCGGCGCCGGCTCGGGCGCGCACCACGCGCTGAGGTTGCGCAGCAGCGCCGCGGCCGAGGCGCCCGGCGTCAGGTCGGCGGCCACGACCGCGGTGCGGCCGTGCTCGCCCTCGGCAAGGACCCCGCAGACGGCCCCCGCGGACGTCCGGACGAAGGGGGCGGCCGTCCCGGTCACGCCCAGGTGGGCGCCCAGCGTGCCCTCCAGGTCGCCGACCCAGGCCCCGAGGTCCTGGTCGGTGACACCGGCCGCCGCGTCGAGCCGCAAGGGGCCCGGCTGGGGCGGGACGGGCACGACGTCGATGCCGCGCGCGGCCAGCAGCGCGACGACCTCGGGGTGCCAGGGGTCCGCCCCGACGACCAGCAGCCCGGCGCCGCGGCCCAGCCGCGTCGCCACCTCACCGTCCGGCGCCCGTCCGGGGCCCAGGACGACGACGTCCGGAACCGCGGCCTGCGAGCTGTCGGTGCTGGTCGTGGCGGCCATGGTGCTCCTCACCGGGTGGTGGTGCAGGACGGGTGCTCGTGCAGCGTGACACCGCTGGGTTACTGGTGGGTAACGGCACGCTAGGGGCGCGGGATCGGGGGGTCAACGATGCGGTGCGTACAGTTGTCCGGGCGCTCTCCGGCCGATCCGGGCGCCGCCACCGACCGAGGACCACCGCCGTGCAGCGCACCACCACCCCCACCACGTCCCCCGCGACCCCGTCCGCGAGCTCCCCCGACGCGATCGAGCCCACCGAGCTCGCCGCGTGCCTCGACGTGCTCCGGCGTGCGGAGCAGCTCCCCGAGGACCACCCGGACGCCCTCGCGCTGCGACGCGCCACCGCCCGCCTCTTCAAGGCGGTGAAGAAGCAGCGGCGCCTGGACCGCCGCGCCGCCGTGAGCGCGCAGGACGCCGCCGTCGTGGCCGCGACCGCCACGGGCAGCCCGCAGCGCATCGACGACGAGACGGCCGGCCTGCCGCTCGTGTCCCAGACCCGCGGCGCGAGCGCCGGCACCCTGCTGCGACCGCGCGCCTGCTACATCTGCAAGGAGCTGTACAGCCAGGTCGACGCGTTCTACCACCAGCTGTGCCCGCAGTGCGCCGCCCTCAACCACGCCAAGCGCGACGCGCGCACCGACCTCACCGGGCGCCGCGCGCTGCTCACCGGCGGCCGCGCCAAGATCGGCATGTACATCGCCCTGCGGCTGCTGCGCGACGGTGCCCACACCACCATCACGACCCGGTTCCCCCGCGACGCCGTGCGCCGGTTCTCCTCCATGCCCGACGCGCACGAGTGGATCGACCGCCTCACGGTCGTCGGCATCGACCTGCGCGACCCGGCGCAGGTCGTCGCCCTCGCCGACGAGGTGGCCGCGGCGGGTCCGCTCGACGTGCTGATCAACAACGCGGCGCAGACGGTGCGCCGGTCCGCCGGCTCCTACGCACCGCTCGTCGAGGCCGAGAGCGCGCCGCTGCCCGACGGCCCCCTCCCGCGCCTGGTGACCTTCGACCACGCCAGCGACGCGCACCCGGCAGCCCTCGTGCGCTCGGTCGGCACCACCGCCGTGGCCCACCACGACGACGACACCAGCACCACCGAGGGGGCCGACCGGCTCACCGCCGCGGCGCTGCGGGCCGGCTCGACGTCGCTCGAGCGCCTCACGAGCGGCGCGAGCGGGACCATCGACGCGGGCGGCCTCCTGCCGGACCTGCACGACACCAACAGCTGGGTCGCCACGGTCGACCAGGTGGACCCCCTCGAGATGCTCGAGGTCCAGCTCTGCAACGAGACGGCGCCGTTCATCCTCGTCAGCCGCCTGCGTCCCTCGCTCGCGGCCTCGCCCGCGCGCCGGACGTACATCGTCAACGTCTCCGCCATGGAGGGCGTCTTCTCCCGCGGCTACAAGGGCCCCGGGCACCCGCACACCAACATGGCCAAGGCCGCGGTCAACATGCTGACGCGCACGAGCGCCGCCGAGCTCGCGCGGGACGGCATCCTCATGACCAGCGTCGACACGGGCTGGATCACGGACGAGCGCCCGCACCCCACGAAGGTGCGCCTCGCCACGGAGGGCTTCCACGCCCCGCTCGACCTCGTCGACGGCGCCGCGCGGGTCTACGACCCGATCGTGCGCGGCGAGGCCGGCGAGGACCTCTACGGCGTCTTCCTCAAGGACTACAAGCCCGCGGGCTGGTAAGGGTGGGCACAACCCCGGAGGCTTGTGTCGTCGGGGGTGGCGGGCGTCACGGCCGCGAACCCGGACGCCGCGCCGGTCGACCGGTAGGGTGGACCGCGAATCCCCAGGAGCACGTCGCCCTTCCCTGTGTGTGACCGCCGACATCGGCGGCTGTGTGCAGCCGGCCCAGAGCCGGCCGATCGAGAGTTCGGGACAGCGACGGACGGCCCCGCCGACACGGCGAGGCACCGCCTGGACCCACCTCGACCGATGCGGACACCGTGACCACGACTGCCTCCTCGCTGCCTGCCATGCCCTCGAACGCCCCGGCAGCCCCCTCCGAGTCGCGCGAGCTCGACCTCGTCGACCTCGGCCTGCCCGAGCCGCTCCTGCGCGCGGTGCTCGACCTCGGCTTCACGCGCCCCACGCCGATCCAGCAGGCAGCCATCCCCGCCCTGCTCGCCGGGCGCGACATCACGGGCGTCGCCCAGACCGGCACGGGCAAGACGGCGGCGTTCGGCCTGCCCCTCCTCGCGGCGGTCGACCCGGACCTCGGCCAGGTGCAGGGCCTCGTCCTGGCCCCCACCCGCGAGCTCGCCATGCAGGTGGCCGATGCGCTCGAGACCTTCGCCAAGCACCTGCCGGGCGTGAGCGTCGTCGCCGTCTACGGCGGCTCGCCCTTCCTCCCGCAGCAGCGCGCCCTGGCCCGCGGCGCCCAGATCGTCGTCGGCACGCCGGGCCGCGTGATCGACCACCTCGAGCGCCGCACGCTGCGGCTCGACGCGATCAACTTCCTCGTCCTGGACGAGGCGGACGAGATGCTCCGCATGGGCTTCGCGGAGGACGTCGACAACATCTTCGCCCGCGCCCCCAAGGAGCGTCAGGTCGCGCTGTTCTCCGCGACGATGCCGCCGCCGATCGTCCGCGTCGCCGCGCAGCACCTCAAGGACCCGGTGCAGATCGCCACGTCGCGCCAGGCGTCGACCGTCGCGAACGTCAAGCAGACCTTCGCCGTCGTGCCCTTCCGCCACAAGATCGGCGCCCTCGCCCGCGTCCTCGCGACGTCGGACGCGGACGCCGCGATCGTCTTCACCCGCACCCGGGGCGCCGCCGAGGAGGTGGGCGTGGCGCTCGCCGAGCGCGGCATCTCCGCCGCGACCATCTCGGGCGACGTCGCGCAGAAGGACCGGGAGAAGCTCGTCGAGCGCCTGCGCTCCGGCAGCCTCGACGTGCTGGTGGCGACCGACGTCGCCGCGCGCGGCCTCGACGTGGAGCGCGTCGGTCTCGTCGTGAACTTCGACGTCCCGACCGAGCCGGAGGCCTACGTCCACCGCATCGGGCGCACCGGCCGCGCCGGGCGCACCGGCACCGCGCTGACCTTCGTCACCCCCAACGAGCAGGGCCGGCTCCGCGCGATCGAGCGGACCACGCGTCAGCGCCTCGAGGAGGCCTCCATCCCGACGCCCGCCGACGTCTCGGCGCACCGCGTCGCCAAGATCCTCGGGCGCACGGGCGAGCGCATCGAGGCCGGCCGCCTGGACATGTACCGCACGGCGGTCCGCGAGTTCCTCGCGACGTCGGACGTCGACGCGGCCGAGCTCGCCGCCGTCCTGGCCGCGCTGGCCGTCGGCGACGAGGGCCCCATGCCCGCCGACGAGATCGAGGCCGCGCCGCTGCAGCAGGCACGCGGCGCGCGCAGCGACGACGGACGGGTCTCCTTCACGAGCGAGGAGCGGGCGCGCACGGCCTCCCTGCGGCCCACGCGCGGCACCCGGTACCGGGTCGCGGTCGGCCACACCCACGGCGCCCGCCCGGAGGCGATCGTCGGTGCCCTGACCGGCGAGGGCGGCCTCAGCGGCAAGGACCTCGGCAAGATCGACATCTTCGCGAGCTTCAGCCTCGTGGAGATCGACGCCACCCTCTCCCCCGAGGCGTTCCGCCGCATCGGCGGCGCGCGCGTCGCCGGCCGGCCGCTGCGCATCGCCGTGGACGAGGGCCCGCGTGTGCGGTCCGCTGCCCGGGCCACGGCGCACCCCGGCACCAAGCACTCGGGTCCGCGTCGCCCCGCCCCGGCGCGCGCGCCGCGGGTCTGAGCGCCGGGCGGACGTCGCCGGCCGACCCTAGAGGTCGGCCGGCGGCCCGCCCCGCTCGTCGAGCATCTGCTCGAGGAGCGTGATCTCGGCCGCCTGGGACGCGACCACGGCCTCGGCCAGTCGGCGGACCTGCGGCTGCGTCGCGCGCTCCGTGGCGACCTCGGCCATCGCGACGCCGCCCCGGTGGTGCGGGATCATCAGCGCGAGGAAGAGCCGGTCCGCCTCCGCGCCGTCGGCCGCCTCGAGCCGCGCCAGCTGGTCGGAGGTCACCAGGCCCGGCATCCCGCCGTCGGCGGACTGCCCGCCGTGCTCGTGGTCGCCCGCCCACGCCATCGGCGGCGCGCTCGACGTCGGGCTCAGGCCCCACGTCGCGAGCCAGCCGAACATCTGCCCCTGCTGGTGCCCCTGCGTGACGAGGATGTCGAGCGCCAGCTGCCGGACGGCAGGGTCCTGGCTGCGGTCGCGGACCAGCACCGCCATCTCGACGGCCTGCCCGTGGTGCACCGACATGTCGCGAGCGAACCCCGCGTCCACCGAGCCCTCCACGGGCGCGGCCGGGCGCAGCAGCGAGCCGCCCGCGAGCAGGCCGATCGCGGCGCCCGCGGCGAGGGCCACCACGGCGACGGCGACCAGGACGACGCGGCCCACGCCAGCACGCGCGGGCGCGGCCGCGGGCGCGTCAGCACTCACGATCAGCACTCACGATCCGGCGCTCACGCGCCCATGCCGCCCGTGCACGCGGCGCCGGGCTCGAGGGTCTGCGGCCCCTGCAGGTACTTGGTGAGGAAGACGCCGACCCGCTCGTCCGAGGCCGAGTCGACCTCGAGCTGCAGCCCCCAGGCCGAGAGGGTGACGGGCGCGGCGACGTCGTCGCGCGGGCTCACCAGCACGTAGGGGTGACGATCGGCGAGCGCCTCGAGCTGGGCGACCTCGTCGCCGGCCAGGTCGGGCGCGTAGGTGATCCAGACCGCGCCGTGCTCGAGCGAGTGGACCGCGTACTCCTCGACCACCGGCTCGGAGTAGAAGCCGCAGTTCTGCCACGTCGGGTGGTGGTCGCCGCCGACGGGGGGCGACTGCTCGTACTCGACGTCCTCCTGGACGTGGTTCGCGGAGGGCACCTCCACCTCCGCGATGCCCTCGATCGGGCGGTTCGCCGCCGCCTCGACCTCGGACTGGCGCCGCTGCTCACCGGAGATCAGGACGATCGCCGGGACGATGAGCGCCAGGGCCACCACCACCGAGATCCCGATGATCAGGCCGTTGCGACGGCGCTCGGCGCGGCGCTGCTGCTCCTGGAGGGCGGCGAGCTGGGCGCGCCGGTCGTCTCGGGTGGATGCCTTGCTCACGTCGCTCCTGGGGCCGGCTCGGTCGTTGACGCGTCAGAATACGTGACGCGTCAACGATCTTCGGCGGCGCGCTGCGCCAGGAGCCGGCGCTGCTCCTCGAGCACGAAGCGGAACAGCTCGTCGGTCTCCCGCTCGGAGACGTCGACGAGACGGCAGCCCACGGCCGTGGCGCCGCCGATCTCGTGGCCTCGCAGGACCTCGAGCTGCAGGTCGAGGGGCACACGCGTGGCGTCGAGGCGGAAGGTGAAGCGGGTGCCCTGGTCCAGCGGTTCCGCGAGACGCACCCGGACGCCGGTGGCGCTGACGTCGATGAGGACGCCCTGGACGTCCGGCTCGGCGTCCTCACCGGTGCGCGCGGGAGGCCCGACGGGGTGCAGGGTGACCGGGATGCTGGTCGGGACGCGGACGGCGGAGCGCATCTGCACGGTCTCGCGCAGGACGAGGTCGCAGAGCTCGACCCGTCGCTCACCGGAGGCGACGACGACGGCGTCGAAGGTGCAGGCACCGCGCACGGAGCTGAGGACCTCGAGGAGCACGGCGTCGCCGTCCTGGATCCAGCCGCCCGCCTCGTGGTCGACCTCCACCTCGGCGCCTGTGCCCCAGTGCTCACGCACGAAGCCCTGGACGAGCAGCTCGCCCTCGGTGGTGCGGATGCGGCACGGGTCCAGCTCGAACGCCACGCGACCCCCTCGCTGCGCCGCGGAGGCGCCGGCGCGCCTCGGTCGGCGCCGACTCTAGTGGTCAGTCGTGGCTCGCCGCCTCGTCCACGCCACGGGCGGCGTAGCGCGCGAGCACGAACACCAGGTCCGAGAGCCGGTTCAGGTACTGCAGCACGAGCGGGCTGACCCGGTGACCCGCGTCCTGGGCGCGCACCACGTTGCGCTCCGCGCGCCGCACCACCGTGCGCGCGTGGTCGATCGCCGCGGCCAGGGGCGTCGCGCCCGGCACGACGAAGACGGGGCGCAGGGGGTGCTCGCGGACGAGCTCGTCGATCAGCCCTTCGACGCGGTCGACCATCTCCTGGGTCACGAGCGAGATGCCGGGCTGCAGCCGGTCCCGGTGGGCGGGGTTCGTCGCGAGGTCCGCGGCCGCCACGAAGAGCTCGCGCTGGCGCTCGAAGAGGAGGGTCGCGAGGCGTTCCTCGGTGCACGCCGCGCGCGCGACGCCGAGCAGCGAGACGGCCTCGTCGACGTCGCCGTAGGCGTCCACCAGCACGTCCGCCTTGGAGACGCGGCTCCCGAGGAAGAGGCCCGTCGTGCCGTCGTCGCCGACCTTGGTGTAGATGCGCATCCGTCGATCCTGCCGGAGGCGAGGCGGTACCGTGTGCAGGCCGCCACCAGGCGGTGCACGACGTCCTGCAGCCAGGGGAAGCCGGTCCGAGTCCGGCGCTGACCCGCAACCGTAGGTCGGACCACGCGGTCCGGCGAGCCGGAGCACCTGGTGCAGGCCGAGAGGCTCCACCCGTCGAGGCATACGGGACGGAGCCCGGTCGCCTCCCTGGAGCGTGCCGGGTCCGTCACGGACCACTCAGGAAGAAGGCACCATGACCACCCTCGCCCGCTCCGGCGCGCCCCACGTCCTCCCACGCCGGCACGCCGCCCGCGCGGCGGCAACCGGCTCCGTGCTGCTCGGCACGGCCCTTGCCGGCCTGCTCGGCGCCGCGTCCGCGTCGGCCGTCGCACCGACGGCGCTCCCTGCGGGGGCGTGCACCGACGACACGGGCATCACGGTCGTCGTCGACAAGACCGACCTCGGCGGCGAGGTCGAGGTCGGCTGCGCCCCGCAGGCCGCGACCGGCACGGAGGCGCTCCAGGCGGCCGGCTTCACCGACACGCGCGACGCCGCGACGATGATCTGCGCGATCGACGGCCTCCCGGACCCCTGCCCGACCGAGTTCACCGGCTCGTACTGGGCCTACTGGACGGCCTCGGCCGACGGCGGCTGGGAGCAGGCCCAGGTGGGCTCCGACCAGGCGGTCCCCGCGCCGGGCGGCATCGAGGGCTGGCGGTACAACGACGGCGCCGAGCCCCCGACGCTCGCCCCGGCGGACGCCGCGACCGCCGACGACGCCGCGGACGCCGTGGACGACGGCGCCTCGGTCACCACGACGCAGGGCGAGCCGGCGCAGGACGAGGGTGCCGGCGACGGGTCCGGCGTCCCGCCGACCGTCGTGGCCGGGATCGGGGTCGTCGCCGTCCTCGGCGCCGCGGCGTTCGTGGTCGCGCGCCGGCGCTCGCCGCACGGTCCCGCCGGCCAGGACTGACCACGACGATGCACCCGCTCGCCTGGTGGGCGTGGGCTCTGGGGCTCGCGGTCGCCGCGACGCGCACCACCAACCCGCTCGTGCTCGGGCTGGTGCTGGCCGCCGTCGTGCTCGTGGTCGTGGCGCGGCGGGAGGACGCGCCCTGGGCGCGCGCCTTCCGCGGCTACCTCCTGCTCGGCGGGTGCATCGTCGCCGCCCGCGTCCTGTTCTACGTCGTGGTCGGCATCAAGGCGCCGGGCCCGGTGCTCCTGGACCTGCCGCGCCTGGCGCTGCCCGGCTGGGCCGTCAACGTGGAGCTGCTCGGGCCGATCACGCTCACGGGCCTCCTCACGGCCGGGTACGCCGGGCTGCGCCTCGCGACGCTCGTCGTGTGCGTCGGGGCGGCGAACGCCCTCGCCAACCCGCGCCGTGCCCTGCGTTCGCTGCCCGCGGCGCTGCACCAGGTCGGCACGGCCGTCGTCATCGCCGTGAGCGTCACGCCCGCGCTCGTGGCGTCGGCGGCCTCGGTGCGCCGGGCGCTGCGCCTGCGGGGCCACGACGCGCGCGGGCTGCGAACGCTCGCGCGTACCGCGGTCCCCGTGCTCGCGGACGCGCTCGACCGGGCCATCGCGCTCGCCGCCTCCATGGACTCGCGGGGGTACGCGCGGGCGGTGGCCGGCACCAGCGACCGGCGGGTGTCCGGGCTGCTGCTCCTCTCGCTGGTCGCCGCGGCGGTCGGCACCTACGGGCTCCTGGACGGCACCTCGCCCCCGTGGCTCGGGGTCCCGGTGCTCGCGGCCGGCGCCGTGACCGCGACCGTCGGTGGCGTGCTCGCCGGCCGCCGCGTCTCGCGCACCCGCTACCGCCCCGACCCGTGGCGGACCCCGGAGACGCTCGTCGCGGGCTGCGGGCTCCTGGCCGCTGCCGTCCTCGTCGCCGTGACGGCGAGCGACCCCTCGGCGCTCGACCCCTCGCTGCAGCCGCTCGGCTGGCCCGCGCTGCCTCCCGTCGCGCTGCTGTGCGCCGCCCTGGCCGCAGCGCCCGCCGTCCTGGGGACCACCGCGCGGGACGCCCGCCCCGTCGCCGGCACGGTGACCCCGTGATCCGGCTCGACGGCGTCACCGTCACCTACCCCGGGGCCTCGCGCCCGAGCCTCGTCGACGTCGACCTGAGCGTCGGCGAGGGCGAGCTCTGCCTCGTCGTGGGGCCCACCGGCGCCGGCAAGTCGACGCTCCTGCGCGCCGTCGCCTCGCTCGTCCCGCACTTCACCGGCGGCCTGCTCGAGGGCACGGTCGTCGTGGCGGGCCGGGACACGCGCACGCACCTCCCGCGCGACCTGGCGGACGTGGTGGGCGTCGTCGTCCAGGACCCCGCGACCGGCTTCGTCACCGACACGGTCGAGGAGGAGCTGGCCTACGGCATGGAGCAGCTCGGCGTGCCGCCGGAGGTGATGCGCCGCCGCGTCGAGGAGGTGCTGGACCTGCTGGGGCTGGCTCCCCTGCGCGCGCGCCCGCTCGCCGACCTCTCCGGTGGGGAGCAGCAGCGCGTCGCGATCGGCGCCGTCCTGACGAGCAACCCGCGCGTGCTGGTGCTCGACGAGCCGACGTCGGCCCTCGACCCGACGGCGGCCGAGGAGGTGCTCGCGGCGCTCACCCGCCTCGTGCACGACCTCGGCCTGACGGTCCTGCTCGCGGAGCACCGGCTCGAGCGCGTGGTGCAGTACGCGGACCGCGTCGTGCTCGTCTCCCCCGACGGCACCGTCACCGACGGGCGACCGCAGGACGTGCTGCCCGGCTCGCCCGTCGCGCCCCCCGTCGTCGAGCTGGCGCAGGTCGCCGGGTGGTCGCCGGTGCCGCTGTCCGTGCGCGACGCGCGGCGGCTCGCGGCACCCCTGCGCGAGCGGCTCCTCGACGCGGAGCCGGGGCTCGCGGCCGGCACGCCCG
>NZ_JACEXH010000130.1:0-9647 GCF_014525465.1 Actinotalea sp. JY-7885
GCCCTTCGCGCGGCCGGTCGGGCCCGCCGACCCCACCCGGCCCGCGCGGGAGGTGACCGCGTGACCGCCGTCGTGCACGCCGGCGTCACGCCGCCGCCCTCGGCGGTCGGGCCCGACGCACCCGTCAAGGCTCCCCCGTGGGACCCGGCGCCCCGGTGGTCGCGGCACCACGGGCTCCTGGCCGTCCAGCTCGGGCCCACCGAGGTGCTGCGCTACGTCGACGGCGCGGGCAGCCCCGCGTTCGACGCGCCGCGCCCCCACCTGCACCCGCTCCGGACCCGGTCCGGCGTCGTCGTCAGCGACGCCGCGCCGCGCGACCACACCTGGCACGTCGGGCTCTCCGTCGGCGTGCAGGACGTCGACGGCACCAACCTCTGGGGCGGGCGCACCTACCTGCCCGACGCCGGCTACACGTGGCGCCACGACCACGGTCGCGTCGTGCACCGCGCGTGGGAGCGACGCGAGCCCGGTGCCGTGCGCGAGGCGCTCGCCTGGCTCCGCCCCGACGGCACGCCCCTGCTGCACGAGGAGCGCACGCTCCGCTGGGACGCGGTGGACGACGCGACGTGGCGCCTGGAGCTCGGCGTGACCCTCCGCGTCCCGGCGGGCACCGCCGGGCGGTCGCCGGTCGTGCTGGGCAGCCCCGGCACGCACGGGCGCGAGCGCGCCGGCTACGGCGGGGTCTTCCTGCGCGTCGCGCCGTGCCGCGACGTCGAGGTCTCCACGCCGCTCGGGTCCGGCGAGGAGGCCGTGCACGGCACCCGCCCGGCCGACGGCGCGCACTGGCTCGCGTGGCGCGCCGACGTGGGCGGCCGGCCCGTCACCATCGCCGTCGCACCGGGCGACGAGATCACGGCGCAGGACCCCTGGTTCGTGCGCGTCACGTCGTACCCGGGCATCGGCTCGGCGCTCGCCTGGGACACCCCGCTGCAGGTTGCGGAAGGATCTCCCGTGCGCCGGACGTTCACCTGGGTGTTCGCCGACGGGCGCCTGCCCGACGACGTCGTCGCCGCAGCCCTCGCGCCGGAGTACCGGAAGGACCAGTCATGACCACCGAGACCGCCGCACCGCTCGCCGAGGCGACGCTCCTGCTGCGCCCCGACGACGACGTCGCCGTCGCGACCCGTGACCTGCAGTCCGGCACGGTGCTCCGGTGCCCGGACGGGACCGCGCTCGAGGTGACGCAGAGCGTCCCGCGGGGGCACAAGCTCGCCGTCCGGCCCGTCGCCACGGGCGACGCGGTGCACAAGTACGGCCAGTCCATCGGGCGCGCCCGGGTCGACATCGCCCCCGGCGACCACGTCCACACGCACAACCTGGCCATGGCGGACGTCGACCAGGACTACGAGTTCGGCACGGCCCGCGTCGTCCCGCAGCCGCTCGCCGGTCCGCGCCCGACGTTCCAGGGCTACCGGCGCGCCGACGGTCGCGTCGGGACGCGCAACTACATCGCGATCCTCACCTCCGTGAACTGCTCGGCGAGCTCCGCGAAGCTCATCGCGGACCAGTTCCGCGGCCCGGTGCTCGACGCGTTCCCGAACGTCGACGGCGTCGTTGCGCTGACGCACACCTCCGGGTGCGGCATGGTGCCGACGTCGGAGGGCGGGCAGATGCTGCTGCGCACGCTGCGCGGCTACGCGACGCACGCCAACGTCGCGGGCCTGCTGGTGCTCGGGCTCGGCTGCGAGATGCTGCAGGTGGACCAGGTGCTCGGCGGCGTCGACATCCCGTCCGACACCCTGGTGCAGCAGCTGATCATCCAGGAGTCCGGCGGCATCCGGAAGACCGTGCGCGCGGGCGTCGAGGCGATCACCGCGATGCTGCCGCAGCTCGACGCGCGCCGGCGCGAGGAGTGCGACGTCAGCGAGCTGGTGCTCGGGTTGAACTGCGGCGGGTCCGACGGGTACTCGGGCATCACCGCCAACCCCGCCCTGGGCTGGGCGTCCGACCGGCTCGTGGCGTGGGGCGCGCGCTCCGTGCTGGCCGAGACGCCCGAGGTCTTCGGCGCCGAGCACCTGCTCACGCGGCGTGCGGTCTCGCCCGAGGTCGGCCGGCGGCTGCTGGACCGGATCGACTGGTGGCGGCGCTACGCCGAGGAGGGCGGCGGGTCGCTCGACAACAACCCGTCCCCCGGCAACAAGGCCGGCGGCCTGACGACGATCCTCGAGAAGTCCCTGGGCGCCGTCGCGAAGGGCGGGACGGCCGAGCTCGCCGCCGTCTACGAGTACGCGGAGCCGATCTCGGTGCCGGGCTTCGGATTCATGGACACGCCGGGCTACGACCCGGTGTCGGTGACCGGGCTCGTGGCGGGCGGGTCGAACGTCGTGGTCTTCACGACGGGCCGCGGCTCGGTGCTGGGCTGCAAGCCGTCGCCGTCGATCAAGGTGGCCACGAACACGCAGATGTACCTGCGGATGGCCGAGGACATGGACCTCAACGCCGGGCGCATCGTCGACGGCACCGCCACGCTCGAGCAGGTGGGCCAGGAGATCCTGGACATGATCCTGCGCGTCGCGTCCGGCGAGCAGACGGTCAGCGAGCAGCTGGACCTCGGGCAGGACGAGTTCATCCCCTGGCAGCTCGGCACCGTCACCTGACGACGTCGGTCCGGCCGAGGGGTGCCGCACTCCACCCCTTGGCCGGGCGGGGCCGCTGCGGGACGCTGGTGGGGCAGCGGCAGTCGGCAGCGGGCGTCGGGGGGACGAATGCTCAGCAGGGTGACGGCGGCGGAGCTCCGGGCAGGTGGCGGCCGGACCGCACGCTTCGAGGGCGAGCCGTACGGCTCGGGGGTCTCGTTCTTCCTGGTCGACGTCGACCCCGGCCAGGGCCCGCCGCTGCACCGGCACCCGTACACCGAGACCTGGGTGGTCCACGAGGGCGAGGCGACCGTCACCGCCGACGGGCAGGAGCACCACGCGAGCGGCGGCGACATCCTCGTCGTCGGCGCCGGCACGGCCCACAAGTTTTTGGCGACCGGCACGGGCGCGCTGCGCATGACGTGCATCCACGCCGCACCCCGCATGCAGCAGGAGAACCTGGAGTAGCCGCCGGCGCCCCGTCGGCGGCGCCGAGCACGTCCGTCCCTGGTGAGCACGTCCGTTCCCGGTGAGCACGTCCGCTGTGACGGACGCACTCGCGTGGAACGGACGTGCTCAACGGGCTGTCGGCGCGGGCCGACGTCGCCCGCCCGGACCCCGGCGGGTCAGGTGCGGGGGGCGGGCTTCGGGTAGGCGAGCTTCGGGAGCTCGTAGGCCAGGTCGACGGCCGTCTCGACGGCCTCGTCCACCGTGAGGCGGTGCTCGGCGACCAGGCGGCCGAGGTAGCCGGCGTCGATCCGGCGCGCGAGGTCGTGCCGCGCGGGGATCGAGAAGAACGCGCGCGTGTCGTCGACGAAGCCCGTGGTGTTGTAGAACCCGGCCGAGTCCGTGACCGCCTCGCGGTAGCGGCGCATGCCGTCGGGGGTGTCGAGGAACCACCACGGCGCGCCGAGCTTCATCGCGGGGTAGACGCCGGCCATCGGCGCCAGCTCGCGTGCGAACACCGTCTCGTCGACCGTGAACACGATCAGCCGCAGGCCGGGGTGGTGGCCGAACGACTCGAGCAGGGGGCGCAGGGAGCGCGTGTACTCGGCGGCGACCGGGATGTCGTAGCCGACGTCGGGTCCCCGCTCGGCGAAGACGTGGCTGTCGTGGTTGCGCAGCACGCCGGGGTGGATCTGCATGACCAGGCCGTCCTCGGCGGACATGCGCGCCATCTCGTGCAGCATGTGGCCGCTGAACGCCTGGGCGTCGGCCGCCGAGACCTCGCCGCGCAGCGCGGCGTCGAAGATCCGGCCGGCCTCGGCGGGCGTCAGCGGCGTCGTGTCGGCGAGCAGGTGGCCGTGGTCGGTCGCCCGCGCACCGGCGGCGATGAAGGCCGCGCGGCGCTGCTCGAGGGCGCGGACGTAGTCGGCGTAGGAGCCGACGTCGATCCCCGAGCGCTCGGCCAGCAGCGCGATGTCGTCGCGCCACTCGGGCCGGTCGACGTGCAGGAGGGCGTCCGGGCGGAACGTGGGCACGATGCGCTCGCCCCAGCCGCGGCCGGCGAGGTCCGCGTGGTCCGCGAGCGTCGCGGTCGCCGGGTCCGTCGTGGCGACGATCTCGAGGTTGAAGCGGTCGGCGAGCGCGAGCGGCCGGAAGGCGTCGGTGCTCAGCTGCGCCTGGACCTCGTCGTACAGCGTGTCGGCCGTCTGCGCCGACGGCGGCGCGCTGACGCCGAAGATCTCGACCAGCACGTGCTCCATCCAGTAGCGGGTGGGCGTGCCGCGGAAGAGCTTCCAGTTCGTGCAGAAGGTCCGCCAGATCTCGCGCGGGTCGGTCTCGACGGGCTTGCCGTCGCGCCGCGGGACGCCGAGGGAGTCGTGCGGCACCCCCTGCGAGACCAGCATCCGCACGAGGTAGTGGTCCGGGACGACGAAGACCTCGGCGGGGTTGCCGAAGGGCTCGTCGGCGGCGAGGACGCCCGCGTCGACGTGACCGTGCATCGAGACGATCGGCAGGTCGCGGGTGGCCGCGTAGACCGCGCGGGCCGCGTCGCGGCTGCTCGGCTCCGCCGGGAGCGCGCGGTCCGGGTGCAGCGCCCAGCCCTGCGTCGTGGTGCCGGGGGGCGACGTGGTGCCAACGTGCTGAGCGGTCATCGGGCGACCTCCTGTGAGACGGCGTGAAACAATGGTGCTCCGCGCGTCATCCTTGCGCGTGACGTGCACGGACGCCAAGTGCGTGGCCACAAGTTGTCGCGCCCCACACGGGGCCCAGCGCGCCTTGCGCGGCGCGGATGAACCGTGCTCTGATTCTGATTCATCGTGTTTCACGCGAGAGGGGAACGCCCATGGCGACGCTGCGCGACGTCGCACGAGCGGCCGGGGTCTCCCCCGCGACCGCGTCCCGCGCCCTGGCGAACCCCTCGAGCGTGTCCCCCGACCGGCGCGAGCGCGTGCAGGCCGCCGCCGCCGAGCTCGGCTACCGGGCCGGGCGCGACGAGCCGACGGGCCAGCGCCGGCTCGGGCTCATCGTCCCCGACATGCAGAACCCGTTCTTCTCGGGGATCGCGAAGGGCGTCCAGCACCGCGCGCGCGCCGCCGGCCTGGTCGTCGTCGTCGCGGACGCCGACGAGGACCCGCGCCTCGAGACGGAGCTCGTGCACCGGATGACGTCCGAGGTGGACGGCATCGTGCTGTGCTCGCCGCGCATGCCGGACCAGGCGCTCGCGGCGCTCCCCCAGCACCCGCGGATCGTGCTGGTGAACCGCGAGTCCGAGCACCTGCGTTCCGTCGTGATCGACAACGAGGACGGCATCCGCCAGGCCGTCGCGCACCTGCACGCGCTGGGCCACCGCCGGATCGCCTACGCCGGCGGCCAGTGGGGCTCCTGGTCGGACCGCGAGCGGCGGCGCGGGCTCGAGCTCGCCGCCCACGCGACCGACGACGTCGAGCTGGTGCAGCTGGGCCACTTCCCGACCGTCTTCGCGGGCGGCGTCGCGGCCGCCGACCTCGTGGCCGCGAGCGGCGCGACGGCCGTGATCGCGCACAACGACCTCATCGCGCTCGGCATCCTCGACCGGCTCCGCGCCCGGGGCACCGACGTTCCCGGCCGCGTCTCGGTCGTCGGCTTCGACGACATCCCGGCCGCCACGCACGTCTCACCCACGCTCACGACCGTCGCCGTGCCGCTCCGCCTGCTCGGCCGGGCCGCCGTCGACCTGCTGCTGGACGAGGTCGACCACGGCGCGACCGGCACCGTGGACCTCGGCGAGGACCTCGACGAGGGCGAGCCCCGTACCCAGCGCATGTCCGTCTCGCTGGTCGTGCGCGCCTCCACCGGGCCGGTTCGCCCGGACGGCGCATGACCGCGACACCACCCACCACCACCCCAGGGGGACCCATGACCCACCGCCTCTCGAAGGCCACCCTCGCGTCCGTCGCCGGACGCCCCGACGTCCGGGGCCCGGCCGTGGACCCGGGTGCGGCCACCGTCGGCGTCGTGCACCTGGGCGTCGGCGCCTTCCACCGCGCGCACCAGGCCGTCTTCACCGAGGACGCGGCCGCCGCGGCCGGGGAGGACCGCTGGGGCATCTTCGGCGTGACGCCGCGCAGCCGCCGCGTCGCCGACCAGCTGGTACCCCAGGACGGCCTGTACTCGGTGCTCACCAAGGGCGCCGACTCGACGTCGATGCGGGTCATCGGCTCGATGCGCGACGTCGCCCACCTGGGCAGCCGCACGCCCGACGTCCTGGCCGCGATCGCTGCGCCGACGACGCACGTCGTCTCCTCGACCGTCTCGGAGAAGGGGTACCACCGCGCGCCCGACGGGCGCCTCGACCTCGGCGACGACGCCGTCGCGGCCGACCTCGCCACGCTGCGGGCCGAGCTCACCGGCGGCTGGTCCGACGACGCGGCGCACACACCCGTCGGCGCGATCGCGCGCGGGCTCGCGCGGCGGGCGGAGCACGGGACGCCGCTCAGCGTCCTGTGCTGCGACAACATGGTCGACAACGGGCACGTGCTGCGCGGCCTGGTGACGGACCTGCTCGAGGCGGCCGGCGCCGACGTCGTGCGGGCGTGGGCGCAGGACGCGGTGCGGTACCCGCTGACGATGGTCGACCGGATCACGCCCGCGACGACGGACGCCCACCGCGCCGAGGCGACGCGCCTGCTCGGCCTGCGCGACGAGGGCCTCGTGGTCGCCGAGCCGTTCAGCCAGTGGGTTATCGAGGACTCGTTCGCCGGGCCGCGACCGCGCTGGGAGCTCGCGGGGGCGATCCTCGCCCCCGACGTCCGGCCCTACGAGCGGGCCAAGCTCCGCATGCTCAACGGCACCCACTCGGCGGTGGCCTACCTCGGCGCGCTGCGCGGGCACCGGCTCATCGACGAGGCGCTCGGGGACCCCGAGGTGGCGGGCCTCGCGCGCCGGCTCCTGGACGAGGACGTCATGCCGACGCTCGAGCAGCCGCAGGGCGTGGACCTCGCGGAGTACCGGGACTCGATCCTGTCGCGCTTCGCGAACCCGTCGACCGGGTACACCACGCTCCAGGTCGCGGGCGACGGCTCGCAGAAGCTGCCCATGCGCATCCTCGGCACCGTGGCGGACCGGCTCGCCGCGGGCGTGGTCCCCGAGGCGGCCGTGCGCACGCTGGCGGCGTGGATGGTCTTCGTCGCGCGCGGCCGTGACGTCGCCGGCCGGGAGCTGCCGCTCGACGACCCGCTCGCCGACCAGCTGCGCGAGGCGGCGTCGGGCGACGACGCCGGCCTGGCCGACCGCATGCTCGCCCTGCGCGCGGTGTTCCCCGAGGCACTCGCCGAGGACGACCGCCTCCGCACGGCGCTGCGCACGGAGGTCGCGAGCGTCCAGCGCCTGCTGACCTGACCCGACACCGCTCGTCCCTCCGCCGCGGAGCCCCGTGCCCTCGGCGAAGCCCCTGCCCCGAGCGCGGAGCGTCGTGCCATCCGCGGAGCCCCGTGCCCACCAGCGGAGCGTCGTGCCATGAGCGCGGAGCGTCGTGCCATCCGCGGAGCCCCGTACCCACCAGCGGAGCGTCGTGCCATGAGCGCGGAGCGTTGTGCCCCGACACGCCGGCGGGTCGCGGCACGACGCTCCGCACTAGCTCGCGCCCGCCCGTCTCCTGCGCACCGAACCGCCCTCGAGCCGCTGAGGACGCCGGGGAGCCTGGGGCCACCGCGACGGCGCGGAACCACGCCCGTGGCGGAGCGCCGTGTCGAGTGCGGAGCGACGTGCCGTCCGGCGGAGCGTCGTGCCACGAGTGTGGAGCGTGGCGCCGGGACACGCCGGCGTGTCATGGCACGGCGCTCCACGCTCGGAGAGGGAAGAGCACCACCTCCACGCTCGGAGAGGGGAGAGCACCACCTCCACGCTCGGAGAGGGGAGAGCACGACTCCCGCGGTCGGGGGCTCGTCCAGCAGCGCCGGACGTTGCGCTGCTTGACCTCCGTGCGCCGTGCGCCCTACGGTTGGGAAAGCGCATTCCCCACACAGCCGACGGCGTCGTCGGGGCGGGGTGCGCGCCACGACTCCCGCCTCCGAGGCGGCACCGAACCACACACGGAGGCATCCCATGGCCAGCCCGGTCCTGCGCATCGCGATGAACGGCGTCACCGGTCGGATGGGGTACCGCCAGCACCTCGTGCGCTCGATCCTGCCCATCCGCGACGCGGGCGGCGTCGAGCTCGCCGACGGCACGCGCGTGCAGGTCGAGCCGATCCTCGTCGGCCGCAACGAGGCGAAGATCCGCGAGATCGCCGAGCAGCACGGCATCGAGCACTGGACGACCGACGCGGAGGCCGCGATCGCCGACCCCGGCATCGACATCTACTTCGACGCGCAGGTCACCTCCCGCCGCGCCGCCGCCCTGACCGCGGCGATGAAGGCCGGCAAGCACATCTACACCGAGAAGCCGACGGCGGAGACGCTCCAGGAGGCCGTCGAGCTCGCCCGGACGGCGCGCGAGGCGGGCATCACGGCCGGCGTCGTGCACGACAAGCTCTACCTGCCGGGCCTCGTGAAGCTGCGCCGCCTCGTCGACGAGGGCTTCTTCGGCCGCATCCTGTCGCTGCGCGGCGAGTTCGGGTACTGGGTCTTCGAGGGCGACGTCCAGCCGGCCCAGCGCCCGTCGTGGAACTACCGGGCCGAGGACGGCGGCGGCATGACCGTCGACATGTTCTGCCACTGGAACTACGTCCTCGAGGGCATCCTCGGCGACGTCAAGGCCGTCACGGCACGCACCGCCACGCACATCCCGACGCGCTGGGACGAGCAGGGCCGCGAGTACGCCGCCACCGCCGACGACGCCGCCTACGGCATCTTCGAGGTCGAGACGCCCGCCGGTGACCCCGTGGTCGCCCAGATCAACTCCTCGTGGGCCGTGCGCGTCTACCGCGACGAGCTGGTCGAGTTCCAGGTCGACGGCACGCACGGCTCGGCGGTCGCCGGGCTGCGCAAGTGCGTCGCCCAGCAGCGCGCCCACACGCCCAAGCCCGTGTGGAACCCGGACCTGCCCGTCACCGAGCCCTTCCGCGACCAGTGGCTCGAGGTCCCCGCCAACGGCGACCTCGACAACGGCTTCAAGCTCCAGTGGGAGGAGTTCCTGCGCGACGTCGTCGCCGGGCGCGAGCACCGCTACGGCCTGCTGTCCGCGGCACGCGGCGTGCAGCTCGCGGAGCTCGGCCTGCGCTCCTCGGCCGAGGGTCGCCGCCTCGAGATCCCGGCGATCGAGCTGTGACCAGCCCGGCGCACGCGGCCGACGGCGACCTCGCCCGCCTCTCGCTCAACACGGCCACGACCAAGGCGCTCACGCTCGCCGAGGCCGTCGACGCCGCGGTCCGCGCGGGCCTGCCCGCGGTGGGCCTGTGGCGCGACCGCGTGCAGGAGGCCGGTCTGGAGCGGGCCGCGCGCCTGGTGGCCGACGCCGGCCTGCGCGTCTCGTCGCTGTGCCGGGGCGGGTTCCTCACCGCGGCCGACGACGCCGGCATCGCGGCCGCGCTCGAGGACAACCGCCGCGCCGTCGTGGAGGCGGCGACCCTGGGCACGCGCGAGCTGGTCTTCGTCGTCGGCGGTCTCCCGGCGTCCCCGGGTGCCGGGCTGCCCGCCTCGCCCCACC
>NZ_JACEXH010000131.1:0-9593 GCF_014525465.1 Actinotalea sp. JY-7885
CCACGAGGCCCTGCTGGCCGCGGACCTCGCGTTCCACCACGCGCTCGCGAGCGCGTGCGGCAACCCGGTCCTCGCCGCCCTCGCCGACGCGATGGGCGGCCGCACGGCCCGCCACCGGCTGTGGCGCGGCGTCACGGACCCCGAGGCGGACCGGCGCACGCAGCGCCAGCACGAGGCGATCCTGGACGCGGTGGCCGAGGGCGACGTCGAGCGCGCGCGCGTGCGCATGTCCGCGCACCTGCTCGAGGTGGAGGACTTCCTGCGCACGCGCGACGCGACCGACTGACGGCGGCGGGCCGACGTCAGCGGGCGAGCCAGCCCCCGTCGACGGCGAGCACCTGGCCGTGCACGTAGGCGGCGGCCGGCGAGGCGAGGAACACCACGACGTTGCCGATGTCCTCGGGCCGGCCCCACCGGCCCGCGGGGATGCGCACGGACAGCTGCTCGAGGCGCACGGGGTCGGCGAGCAGCGCCGTGTTCATCTCCGTCGCCATGTAGCCCGGCGCGACGGCGTTGACGTTCACGCCCTTGGCCGACCACTCGTTGCACAGCGCCTTGGTCAGCTGCGCGACGGCGCCCTTGCTGGCCGCGTACGCGGGCACCGTGAGCCCGCCCTGGAAGGACAGCAGCGACGCGAGGTTGACGATCTTGCCCTCGCCGCGCTCGAGCATCGGCCGGCCGAACAGCTGGCACAGCTGGAAGACCGAGCGCAGGTTCACGTCGATGACCCGGTCCCACGCCTCGAGGGGGAACTCGGCCGCCGGGTAGCGGTCCTGCGTGCCCGCGTTGTTGACGAGCACGTCGACCCGGTGCGCGGCCAGGACCCGCTCGGCGGTCGCCGCGATGGCGTCGCCGTCGGCCAGGTCGAGGGTCTCGAAGAAGACCCGCCGCCCGAGCCGCGCGGCGTGCTCCCCGAGCTCGGCGGGGAGCGGGTTGCGCCCGAGCACGACGACGTCGGCGCCGGCCTCGAGGAAGGCCTCCGTGATGCCCCGCCCGAGCCCGCGCCCGCCGCCGGTGACGACGGCCGTGCGGCCGGTGAGGTCGAAGGGGTTCGTCATGCGTCTGCCATCCCGTCCAGCGGAGTCACCAGGACCTTGAGGCAGTCCTGGCCCGACGTGGCGGCCGCGAACGCGGCCTCGACGTCGGCGAGGTCGAAGGCCTTGGTCGGGAACCCGGCCAGGCCCAGCGCGTCCGTCGCGATGAGCTCGATCGCCCGCGCGACGTCGGCCGAGGTGTACACGCGCACCCCGACCATCGACTGCTCCTTGAAGCAGACCGCCTGCAGGTCGATCGGCGTCGGCTGCTTGTAGACGCCGACGATGACGATCCGGCCCAGCACGCGCGTGGTCGCGGCGAGCTCGGCGGCGACCGACGGGTGCGCGGCGGAGTCGAACGTGGTGTCCGCACCCTCGCCGTCGGTCAGGGGCGCGAGCACCTGCGCCATCGTGGCGCCCTCGGGCACGACGGTGA
The DNA here is from genome assembly GCF_014525465.1 of Actinotalea sp. JY-7885. NCBI lineage: Bacteria > Bacillati > Actinomycetota > Actinomycetes > Micrococcales > Cellulomonadaceae > Actinotalea > Actinotalea sp. JY-7885. Next base: position 1,471 of record NZ_JACEXH010000131.1, read on the forward strand.
ACCCCAGGTCGGCCGCGACCTGCCGGCGCCAGGGGCTCGGCTCGGTGATGACGACCGTCCCGGCACCGGCGTGGCGCGCGACGAGCGCCGTGAGCACCCCGATCGGTCCCGCGCCGTACACGGCGACCGTGTCCCCCGGCTGCATGCCGGACAGGTCGACCGCGTGCACGGCGACGGCCAGCGGCTCGGCCAGCGCAGCGGTGCGCGGGTCCACGCCCGCGGGCACCTCGTGCAGCACCTCGGGCGGGAGCGCGACGTACTGCGCCATGCCCCCGGGTGCGTCGATGCCGTAGAGGCCGAGGCGGCGGCACACGTGGCCGTGGCCGTCGCGGCACGCCTTGCACTCACCGCAGCTGATGAGGGGCTCGACGATCACCAGGGCGCCCTCGCGCGGACCGGTGGCGCCGGCGCGCTCGACCCACCCGGACATCTCGTGGCCGGTCACCAGCGGCGCCTGGGCGCGCGGGTGCTTGCCGTGCAGGATCGACAGGTCCGTGCCGCAGATCCCGTTGTACGCGATCTTCACCAGGGCCCAGCCCTCGGGCACCTCGGGCAGCCCGACCTCGGCCACCTCGACCTCGTCGGTGCCCGTCCATACCGCCGCTCGCATCGTGCTCATCTCACGCTCCTGCCCCGGCCGCGGGAGCGCAGCCCTCGTTGCGGCCGGGTGCACCGAGCACCTCGGGGTTGACGACGTTGCGCGGGGCGCGGCCCGCGCACACGTCGATGACGTTCGCGACCGTGCGGCGCTTCAGCTCGACGTAGGACTCCTCCGAGTACCACGCCAGGTGCGGCGTCAGGACGACCGAGTCGAGGTCCATGAGCGGGTGGCCCACGGGCAGCGGCTCGGTCTCGTGCACGTCGATCGCGGCGGCCCGGATGCTGCCGGTCCGCAGCGCCTCGACGAGCGCCGCCGTGTCCACGACGCCGCCCCGGCTCGTGTTCACCAGGATCGCGTCGGTGCGCATGCGCGCGAGCTCGGCGGCGCCGATCATGCCGCGCGTCGTCTCGTCGAGCGGCGTGTGGAGCGAGACCACCTGCGAGCGCTCGAGCAGCTCGTCCAGGCTCACCGACGGGAAGCCGTGGAACGTGGCCGCCCCGGGCTCCGCCGCGACGTCGTAGCCGATCACCTCGTAGCCCAGCCCGGCCGCCTTGCGCGCCGTGGCGGTGCCGATGAGGCCCATGCCGACGACGCCGAACACGCGTCCGCGCGTCTGGTAGGCGGGTCGGATGACGGCCAGGTCGAACGAGCCCGCGCGCATGCCGCGGTCCAGCCGCGGGATGCCGCGCGCCGCCGCGAGCGCCATGCCGATCGCGTGGTCGGAGACCGACTCGGTGCCGTAGTCCGGCACGTTGCACACGGCGATGCCGCGCTCGGTCGCCGCCGCGACGTCCACCGAGTCGACGCCCACGCCGTAGCGACCGATCGCCTTGAGCCGGGGCAGCGCGTCCATGATCTCGGCGGTGATCGTCGCGTACTGGACGAGGATCGCGTCCGCGTCCGCGGCGTTCGCCACGAGCTCCTCGGGCGTCGCCGACTGGGTGAGCACGACCTCGGCCCCGGCCGGTCCGGCGACCTCGTGCTCCGCGTCGAACGAGTCGTGGTCGCACTCGGTGATGACGATCCTCATCGCGCGAGCCAGCCGCCGTCGACCGGCAGGATCGCCCCGTGCACGTAGTCGGCGGCACGCGAGGACAGGAACAGCACGGCGCCGGCGATGTCGGACGCCTCGGCCCAGCGGGCGGCCGGGATCCGGTCGAGGATCGCCTTGCTGCGAGCGGCGTCCTGGCGCAGGTCGTGCGTGTTGGCCGTGGCCACGTAGCCCGGCGCGACCGCGTTGACGTTGACGCCCTTGTCGGCCCACTCGTTGGCGAGCGCCTTGGTCAGCCCTGCGACGGCCGACTTCGAGGACGTGTAGCCCGGGACGTTGATGCCACCCTGGAAGCTGAGCATCGACGCCGTGTTGACGATCTTGCCGTGGCCGCGCTCGATCATCGTCCGGCCCACCTCGCGCGAGAGCGTGAAGGTGGCGCGCAGGTTGACGTCGACGACGTAGTCGAAGTCCTCGTCGGAGTGCATCGCGGCCGGCGTGCGGCGGATGGTGCCACCGTTGTTGACGAGGATGTCCACGCCGCGGCCGGCGAGGTCGGCGGCGAGCGCCGTGACCTCGGACCGCACCGAGAAGTCGGCGCGCAGCGGCGTGAACGCCCGGCCGTGCCCCTCGACGGCGGTCCGCACGTCGCTGTCGCCCTCGGGCATGTCGTGGCTGACGCCGATGATGTCCGCGCCGGCGGCCGCGAGCCCCTCGGCGATCGCCAGGCCGATGCCCTGGCTCGCGCCCGTGACGACGGCCGTCTGCCCCTCGAGGGAGAACAGGCCGGTGAGGTACTCGCTGGTGGTGCTGGTCATGTCGGGCTCTCTTCCGTGGGTGGTGCGGTCAGGCGCGGTGGCCCAGGGCCGCGGAGATGCGGGCGGCCGTCTCGACGACCGCGGGGGCGAGCGCCTCGAGCTGCACGTAGGTGTACTCGAGGGCGAGGGTGGAGATGCTGAGGCCGTACCGGGTGGTCCCGGTGTGGTCGCGGATCGGTGCTGCCACGCACACGACGCCGGGGACGTTCTCCTGCCAGTCGAAGCCGTAGCCGTCCCGGCGGATCTGCGCGAGCTCCTCGCGGAGCCGCTCGATCGTGGTGATCGTGTCCGGCGTCCGCCGCGGCAGGCCCGCCCGGGCGACGAATCGCTCGACGTCGTCGTCGCTGTACGAGGCGAGGACGACCTTGCCGATCCCCGAGGAGTGCATCGGGATGGCGTGCCCGACACGCGACGGCATCTGGTACGGCTTGTCCGAGTCCATGCGGACCAGGTAGACGATCTCGTCGCCGTTGGCGACGCCGACGTGCGAGGTGCAGTGGACCCGGTCGACGAGGTCACCGACGAAGGGCTGGGCGATCGCCGAGATGTCGAGGCGCTGCAGCGCCTGGCCCGCGAGGGCCAGGATCTGCGGCCCCGGCTGGTAGGTGCCGTCCGGCGTGACGACGATGAAGCCCCGGTCCACCAGGGTGGCGAGGATCCGGTGCGTCGTCGCCTTGGCCAGGCCGGTCGCCTCGACGACGTCGGTGAACCGTGGGTGACGGAGCGCGGCCTCGAGCACGAGCAGCGTCTTCTCGCTCGCGCTCGCCTTGTCGTCGGCGCGGCCCGTGGGCAGCACCGACGTCGGGCGGGAGTTCTCGGGGGCCATCGTCGTCACCTGTCTCGGAACGGCTCGGTCAGCGCATGACGGTGATCGGGAACCCGTCCATGTCGTCGAACGACTGATTCTCCCCGGCCATGGCCCAGACGAAGCTGTAGCTGGCCGTGCCGACACCCGAGTGGACGGACCAGCTGGGCGAGATGATCGCCTCCTGGTTCGCGACGACCAGGTGCCGGGTCTCGTCCGGGCGGCCGAGGATGTGGATGACGCGGGCGTCCTCCGGCAGGTCGAAGTAGAGGTAGGCCTCCATCCGGCGGTCGTGGGTGTGCGCCGGCATGGTGTTCCACATGCTGCCGGGGTGCAGCGTGGTGACGCCCATGACGACCTGGCAGGAGCGCACGCCGTTCTCGTGGATGTACTGGTTCAGCGTGCGCCGGTTCGAGGTCAGCGGGTCGCCGAGCTCGCGCACCGTGCCCTGGCCGGCCTCGACCAGCGTCGTCGGGTAGGCGGTGTGCGCGGGCGCCGAGACGAGGTAGAACCGGGCGGGGCCGGCCTCGCCCGCCGCGTCCGCGGAGGTGAAGGTGACGTCGCGCGCGCCGCGCCCGACGTAGAGGCACGAGCCGTGGGTGAGCGTGAAGTCTGTGCCGTCGACCGTCACGGTGCCGGTGCCGCCGACGTTGACGATGCCCGCCTCGCGGTGCTCGAAGAAGAACTCGGAGCGGATCTCGGGGAACGTCCCCAGCGTGACGGGGCCGGCCACCGGCAGGGCACCGGCGAGCACGACGCGGTCGTGGTGCGTGTAGACGGCGTTGACCTCGTCGGCGACGAAGAGGCCCGGCACGAGGTACCGGCGCCGCATCTCCTCGGTGTCCATCCCGGGGATCTGCTCCGGGCTGGTGGCGTATCGCTGTTCCATGACTCTCTCTCCTGGGGTGGGCCGGGTCCGGCCGGGGTGCTGCGCGGCGCGGGCCGCGCAGCACCCCTATAAGTACTGTCGGGATCAGCTGGGTCGGGCACCCGTCACGGGGTCACCAGGCCGAGCTGAGTGGGCAGCCACATGGACAGGCTCGGCGTGAAGATCACCATGAGGAGCACCAGCACGAGGGCCCCGAAGAAGGGCAGCAGCCGCCGGATGACCGCCTCGATGGAGATGTTGGCGACCTTGGCGCCGACGAAGAGGATCGGCCCGACCGGTGGTGTGATCGTCCCGATCGACAGGTTGAAGACCATCATGATCCCGAAGTGGACCGGGTGGATCCCCATGGCGGTGACGATCGGCAGGAAGATCGGCGTGAAGATCAGCACCGCCGGCGTCGGGTCCATGAAGCACCCGAGGATCAGCAGGATCACCGCGATGAGCAGCAGGATGACGACCGGGTTGGTGCTGACCGAGAAGATCGCCTCGGACGCCATCTGCGGGATCCGGGCGAACGACATCACGAAGCCCATGATCGAGGACACGCCCACGAGGAACATGACGACGGCGGTCGTGCGCGCCGCGTCCATGAGCATCTTGGGCAGCTGGCTGACCTTGATGGTGCGGTAGATGAAGGACAGCACGAGCGAGTACACGACCGCGATGTTCGAGCCCTCGGTCGGCGTGAAGTAGCCGAGCAGGATGCCGCCGATGACGACGACGATGAGGAGCAGCGCGGGCACGGCCGCGAGGATCGTCTTGGCGCCCTGCGCGAAGGTGATCCGCTCGGTGACCTTGAGCTCGGGACGCTTGCGTGCGTAGAGGTAGACGATGATCATGCACGCGATCGCCCACATCGCACCGGGGATGTAGCCGGCCACGAACAGGGCGGCGACCGAGGCGCTCGAGACGAGCGAGTAGACGATCATCAGGTTGCTGGGCGGGATGATCATGCCGGCCGGGGCCGAGGCGATGTTCGTCGCGGCGGCGAAGGACTTGTTGTAGCCCTCACGCGCCTGGATCGGGCCGATGGTCGAGCCGATGGCGGCCGCGGCCGCCACCCCGGAGCCGGACACCGCGCCGAACAGCGCGTTGGCCGCGATGTTCGTCTGGGCCAGCGAGCCGGGCATCCGGCCGACCATCACCTTGGCGGCGTTGACGAGCCGTAGGGCTATCCCGCCTTGGTTCATGATCACACCGGCGAGCACGAAGAACGGGATGGCGAGCAGGGGGAAGGAGTTGATGCCGCGGAAGACCTGCTGCGCGGCCGTGAGGACGCCGTTCTCGACCCCGAGGGCCGTGAACATCGCGATGAGGGACGAGAGGCCGACGGCGATGCTGATGGGCGCGCCGAGGAGCAGGAAGACGGCGATGCCGCCGAGCAGGATGAGTGCGGCGAGTGCTGCGGGGTCCATGGGTCAGCCCTTCACAGGACGTCAGGCTCGGCGTCCTCGACGGCGCGCTCCGCGCCGGTGAGGATCCTGACCAGGTGGTAGACGGTGTAGAGGGCGATGAGCACCCCGGAGATCGGCAGCGCGAGGTAGAGCGGGCCGACGTTGACCGGCAGGCCGGTGAGGTTCTGCTCCCACGCCAGGTCGACGACGCGCAAGCCGCCCCACAGGAGCACCAGCCCGGTGAACGCGAGGATCGACAGCTGCACGATGACCGCGACGACCTTCTGGGCGGCCGCGGGCAGCTTCTTCACGGCGAAGTCGACGGCGATGTGGCCGCGCTCGCCGAAGACGAGAGCCGACCCGAAGAGGCCGAGCCAGATGAACAGGTACTTGGCCAGCTCCTCCGACCAGCCGCTCGGCTGGTCGAGGACCTGCCGGGCGAAGACCTGCCAGGCGACGTCGACCACGAGCAGTGCGAACAGCACCACGCAGGCCCACATCAGCACGCGGTCGAGCACGAGCTTTGCTGTGTTCATGGTTCGAGCCTCTTCGGGTCGGTGTCGGTCACTCGGCCGCGGCGCGGACCTGGTCGTAGATGCCGCGCGTCACGTCGTTCGTGAGCTTCGCCTCGGTCAGCGGGGCGATGACCTCGGCGAACGCGTCGGCGTCGACCTCGTTGAAGGTCGCGCCGGCCGCCTCGGCGGCCTCGATCGCCTCGCTGACCTGCTCCGTCCAGAGCTCGGCCTCGTGCACGCGGGCCTCCTCGAGCAGCTCGAGGAAGATCTCCTGGTGCTCCTCCGTCATCGCGTCGAAGACGGCGGGGCTGATGATCAGGTAGTCCGGGAACATGAGGTGGCGCGTGTAGCTGAAGTACGGCGCGACCTCGGCGTGCTTGAGGTTGGAGTAGATGAGCTCGTTGTTCTCGCCGCCGTCGAGCACGCCGGACTGGATGGCCGTGTAGACCTCGCCCTGGCCCATCGGGGTGCCCGTGCCACCCATGAGCCTGAGCATCTCGATGTTGGTGTCGGACTCGATGACGCGGATCTTCATGCCCGCCATGTCCTCGGGCGTGTTGATCGGCTTCTCGGAGTTGTAGACCGACCGGACGCCGCCGTGGAACGCGCTGACGACCTTGATGCCCTCGTCCTCGAGCGAGGAGTACAGGTCCCCGACGATCTCCGGGTCGTTCGTCGTCTCGCTCTGGTGCTCCGCCGAGTCGAAGACGAACGGCAGGTTGAACACGACGAAGTCGGGGTTGAAGTTCTCGAGCAGCGGGCCGCCGACGTAGGCCATCTCGATCGTGCCGGCCTGGACGAGCTCGATGGTCTCGCGCTGGGCGCCGAGGGTCTCGTTCGGGAAGACCTCGATGTCGTACGCGCCGTCGGTCGCCTCGAAGAACTTGTCCCCGAGCTCGTCGAGCACGATGTACTGCGGGTGCGTCTCGGGCTGGTTGAACGCGGCCTTCATGACCAGCGTGTCCGCGCCTGCGACGGCGCCGCCGTCGTCGGTGCCCGTCGTCTCCTGCTCCACCGGGGTGGTGCCGGCGCTGCACGCGGTCAGCGCGAGCACCGACGCCCCGATGAGGGCGGTGATCGATGCGGCCTTGTTTCGCCTCATGGCATGAACTCCTTCGTCCGCTCACAGGGGCGTGAGCTGGGGGCGGTGCTGAGCACGGCCCGGCTGGGCTGTACCGGAACATCTGTGGTCGCGGTCCGTCTGACCTCGGCGTCAGTGCTTCGCCTAATGGAACTTAGTTCCGAAGCACGGAACAAGTTAGCCACGGGGGCGCCCCGTGGCAACTGCGACCTAGGTCCCGACAGGGCCTGGGTACGGTGACGCGACCACGAGACGAACCCCACACAGGAGCCCGCCATGACCCCCCAGCCCACCGCCGCCACCCTCGGCGCCTACGCCATGGCGCCCAAGGACCCGACCCTCCTCGGGGACTTCTGGGCCGAGGTCGGCGCGCTGCCGATCGGCGGCCTCGAGCTGCCGCTGCCGGCCGAGGGCGCCGGGCCGGACCCGGCCGGGCTCGCCGCCCGTCCCGACCTGCGCCTGCTCGTGACCTGCATCCCGACCGTCATGGGGCGGCTCGGCGCGGACCCGGCCTACGGCCTCGCGTCGTCGGACGACGACGCCCGCCGCCGCGCGGTCGCCGACGTCCGCCGCGCCCGTGACCTGGCCGAGGACCAGGCCGCCTCGGACGGCGCCGCCGTCGCGGCCATCCAGGTCCACAGCGCCCCGGGCCCGCGGTCCGGCGACCGCGACGCGCTCGCGCGGTCGCTCGACGAGATCCTGGCCTGGGACCTCGCCGGGGCGCGCGTCCTGGTCGAGCACTGCGACACGCTCGTCGCCGGGCAGCCGCCGGCCAAGGGCTTCCTGACGATCGAGGACGAGCTGGCCGTCCTGGCCGACCGGTCCGCCGCCGGCGCCGTCGGGATGAGCATCAACTGGGGCCGCTCCGCGATCGAGGGCCGCAGCGCCCGGACGCCGCTCGAGCACCTGCGCGCCGCCGCGGACGCCGGGCTGCTGGGCGCGCTGGTGCTGTCCGGCGCGACGGACGCCGAGACGCCCTGGGGCGCGGCGTGGGGCGACGCGCACATCCCGCCGCGCGGCTCCGACCCG
>NZ_JACEXH010000012.1:0-33598 GCF_014525465.1 Actinotalea sp. JY-7885
CGGGCGCCGCGCCGCCGCCGACGCCGCCGCGCCGCACCCACGAGCCCGCGATCGACCCGGAGGAGCGTGCCCGGCGACGGGCCGCCTGGCGCACGGCCGTCCGCCGCTCCCGCGGCCTGGCCGTCGACCTCCCCACGACCACCACCGACCTCAACACGATGGGAGCTGTCCGCTCATGACCACCTCACCCCGCTTCGGTGCCGGGCTCTGGAACTTCGCGAGCTACGTCGACCGGTACGCCACCGACGGCTACGCCGAGCCGGTCTCCACGCTGGAGCAGATCCGGATCGCGGGCACCGTCGGCGACCTGTCTGTCGTGGACCTCAACTACCCGTTCTCGCACGGCGCCACGCTGAGCGAGGTCAAGGACGCGCTCGCCGACGCCGGCCTCGCCGCGATCGGCGTCACCCCGGACATCTACCTGCGCCGCTTCGGCCGCGGTGCGTTCACCAACCCGGACCCGGCCGTGCGCGCGCAGGCGATCGACCTGCTGCACGAGGCCGCCGGTGCCGTGCGCGAGCTGGGCGCGAGCTACGTCAAGGTCTGGCCCGGCCAGGACGGGTGGGACTACCCCTTCCAGGTCAACCACCACGACGTGTGGAAGCTCGCCAAGGACGGCATGCGGGAGATCGCCTCGGCGCACCCCGACCTGAAGTTCGTCATCGAGTACAAGCCGCGCGAGCCGCGCGTGAAGATGCTCTGGGACTCCGCGGCGCGCTCCGTGCTCGGCATCCAGGAGATCGGGCTCGACAACATCGGCGTGCTGCTCGACTTCGGCCACTCGCTGTACGGCGGGGAGTCCCCGGCCGACGCGGCGCAGCTGCTCATCGACCACGGGCTGCTGTGGGGCATGGACGTCAACGACAACCTGCGCGGCTGGGACGACGACCTGATGGTCGGCTCGGTGCACATCACCGAGGTCTTCGAGTTCTTCTACACGCTGCGGATCAACGGCTGGGACGGCGTGTGGCAGCTCGACCAGTTCCCGTTCCGCGAGGACCGCGTCGAGACCGCCCGCGCGTCGATCCGCTTCCTCAAGGCGATCCACCGCGCGCTGGACGAGCTCGACTACGACGGGCTGCGCGAGGCGCAGGAGCGCCAGGACGCGATCGCCGCGCAGAAGCTCGTCCAGGACGTGCTGCTCTCCTCCATGAGGAGCGGCGCATGACCACGCCGGCGACCGACGCGGGCCTGCTGCACGCCGTGCCGACCACGCTGCTGGACGCGCCGGACCGGGAGATCGAGGTGCTCGGCCGGGTGCCGGCCGGCGCGGACCGCGCGGCGACCGTCGCGCACCTGCACCGGGCCGCGACCGAGGTGCGCCGCCGCGCGGTGCAGACCATCGGCTCCGCGGGCGCCGGGCACATCGGCGGCGAGTTCTCGGTGGCCGACGTCCTGGCGACGCTCTACCTCGCCGTCATGGATCTGACGCCCGAGCAGGTCGAGGCCGGCGACCCGGAGCGCGACCGCTTCGTGCTGTCCAAGGGCCACGCGGCGAACGCGCTGTACACGACGCTCGCCATCGGCGGCTTCCTGCACCCGGAGGCGCTGCGCACCTTCCTGCAGCCGGAGTCGATGCTCAACGGCCACCCGGCGCGGACCAAGATCCGGGCCGTGGAGGCCAGCACCGGGCCGCTCGGCCACGGGCTGCCGATCGCCGTCGGCATGGCGCTCGGCGCGCGCATGGACGGGTCCCGGCGACGCACGTTCGTCGTGCTGGGCGACGGCGAGCTGCAGGAGGGCTCCAACTGGGAGGCCATGATGACGGCCGGCCACCAGGGGCTGGACCGGCTCGTCGCCGTGGTGGACCGCAACCGGCTCCAGCAGGGCGCCCGCGTCGCGGAGACCAACAGCCTCGAGCCGCTGGCCGACAAGGTGCGCGCCTTCGGCTGGGAGGTCCACGAGCTCGACGGCCACGACCACGGCGCGCTGCTCGACGCGTTCGCGCAGGTGCCGGCGGCGTCCGGCCGTCCGACGTGCCTCATCGCGCACACCGACAAGGGGCACCCGATCAGCTTCATGAGCGACGAGGTCGCCTGGCACCACAAGGTGCCCAGCGCGGACCAGGTCACCCAGGCGCTGGCCGAGCTCGACGCGATCCTCGACGGGATCGGGAAGGACCGTTCATGACCACCCAGACCCAGACCCGCACGCTGCATGACTGCCGGGACACGTGGGCCGCCACGCTCGCCGACGTAGCCCGCGCCGACGAGCGCGTGGTCGCCGTCGTCAACGACTCCGTGGGCTCGTCCAAGCTGGGCGGCTTCCAGAAGGAGTTCCCCGAGCGCACGGTCAACGTGGGCATCGCCGAGCAGGACATGGTGGGCGTGGGGGCGGGCCTGGCCAACAGCGGCCGCGTGCCGTTCGTCTCGGCCGCCGGGTGCTTCCTCACGGCGCGCGCGATGGAGCAGATCAAGGCCGACGTCGCCTACTCGCAGTACAACGTCAAGCTCGTCGGGCAGTCCCCGGGCGTGGCGTACGGCGACCTCGGACCCACGCACCACTCCATCGAGGACCTGGCGTGGCTGCGCACCCTGCCCGGCATCGTGGTCGTCGCGCCCGCCGACCCGCGCGAGACCGATCAGGTCGTGCGCTGGGCAGCCGCGCACGAGGGCCCGGTCTACGTCCGCGTGTCCCGGATGGGCGTGCCGGACGTCTACCCGGCCGACTACGAGTTCGTCCCCGGCCGGGCGTACACGCTGCGCGAGGGCGACGACGTGACCCTCATCGCGACGGGCACGACCGTGACCCGTGCGCTGGACGCGGCGGACCTGCTCGCGGCCGAGGGCGTCGCGGCGCGCGTGCTCGCGATGACGACGGTCTCCCCGCTCGACGAGGAGGCGGTCGTCGCCGCCGCGCGCGAGACCGCCGGCATCGTCACCGTCGAGGAGGCGTTCGTCAGCGGCTTGGGCGGCGCCGTCGCCGAGACGGTGACCAGTCGCCACCCGTGCCCCGTGCGCCGCATCGGGTTCCGGGAGGACTTCGCCCCGACCGGCTCGGCCGAGTGGCTGCTCGACCACGTGGGCGCCAGCCCCGCGGGCATCGCCGAGACGGCTCGGAGCCTGCTGGTGTAGCGACCGGGTGACACCCGGGGCGGCGCCGCAGGGCGCACCCCGGGTGCCACGTAGGGTACAGAACCGCCCGATCCGACCAGGTCCGTGGGAGTCCGCCGTGAGCATGAACGACGACTTCGCCGTGATGCTCCGGCACTCCGAGGACCAGCTGCGCCTGATGACCCGGGTCGCGCGGATGTACCACGAGCAGGGGATGCGCCAGCTCGAGATCGCCGAGAACCTGCACATCTCCCAGCCCCGGGTCTCGCGCCTGCTCAAGCGCGCGGTCGAGGTCGGCATCGTGCGCACCACGGTCTCGCTGCCGGCGGGCGTGCACCCGGACCTCGAGGAGCGCGTCGAGAAGACCTTCGGCGTGCGCCAGTGCATCGTCGTGGACGTGCGCCCGGGGGAGGACGTCACGCGCGCCCTCGGTGCCGCGGCGGCCGACCACCTGGCGGCGACCCTGCTGGGCGGGGACACGGTGGGCATCTCCTCGTGGTCCGCCTCGCTCATCGCGGTGGCCGACGCGCTCGACACGTTCCGCACCCCGGTGGCCGACACCGTGGTGCAGCTCGTCGGCGGCCTGGGCGCCCCGCGCGTCCAGCTCCAGGCGACCCGGCTCATCAGCCAGTTCGCGAGCCGGCTCGGCGCCGAGCCGCGCATGCTCCAGACGCCGGGCGTGCTGGGAACCTCCCAGGCGCGGGCCTCCCTCATGGCGGACGCGTCGGTGGCCGACGTCGTCGAGTGCTGGTCGCGCCTGACCGTCGCCCTCGTGGGCATCGGCGCGATCGAGCCCTCGGACCTGGCCAAGCAGTCCGGCAACACGTTCCCCGAGGAGGACCGCGCCCTGCTCGAGGCCGCAGGCGCCGTCGGCGACGTGTGCTTCCGCTTCTACGACGCGCGCGGCGAGGTGGTGGACGCCAACTTCCACGAGCGCGTCATCGGCATCTCCCCGGACCAGCTGCGCGCCGTGCCCCGGCGCATCGGTGTCGCCGGGGGAGCGGCCAAGCTCGCCGCCATCCGCGGCGCCCTGCTCGGCGGCTGGGTGAACATCCTGGTCACCGACTCGGTGACCGCTCAGAACCTGCTCGACACCAGCCCGTAGGGCTGCACCACCCGAAGAGGATTGATGGACCACGACGACGTGACCCCCGCCGCGAGCCGGCTCGACGTTCCGGCCGTGCTGGCCGCGCTGACCCTGGAGGAGAAGGTCGCGCTGCTCGACGGCTCGGACTTCTGGCGCACCACCCCGGTGGAGCGGCTCGGGGTCCCGGCGGCGTGGCTCTCCGACGGGCCGCACGGCGTGCGGGCCCAGCCCGTGGGCGGTGACCACCTCGGCGCGATGGCCGCGACGCCCGCGGTCGCGTTCCCCACCGCGGCGGCGACCGCGTCGTCGTGGGACGTGGACCTGCTGCGCCGCCTCGGCCGGGCCCTCGGCGAGGAGGCGCGCGCGCAGGGCGTGCAGGTCGTGCTCGGCCCCGGGGTCAACATGAAGCGCTCGCCCCTGTGCGGACGCAACTTCGAGTACTTCTCCGAGGACCCGTATCTGGCCGGCGAGCTCGCCGTGGCGATGGTCGACGGCGTCCAGGGCGCGGGCGTCGGCACGTCCGTCAAGCACTTCGCGGCCAACAATCAGGAGACGGACCGGATGTCCGTCTCGGTCGACATCGACGAGCGCACCCTGCGCGAGATCTACCTGCCCGCGTTCGAGGCGGTCGTCACGCGCGCCCGGCCGTGGACCGTGATGTGCGCCTACAACCGGGTCAACGGCGTGTTCGCCTCGCAGGACCCGTGGCTGCTGACGCGGGTGCTGCGCGAGGAGTGGGGCTACGACGGGCTCGTCGTCTCCGACTGGGGCGCCGTCTACGACCGCGACGCGGCGCTGGCCGCCGGGCTCGACCTGGAGATGCCGTCGTCGGGGGGCGTGGGCGCCGCGGCGGTGCACCGCGCCCTGGCCGCCGGCACCCTCACGGAGGCCGACGTCGACCGCTCCGCGCGGCGGGTGCTCGAGCTGGTCGCGCGCTCGCGCCCGGAGCCGGGGCCCGACTACGACGAGGCGGCGCACCACGCGCTCGCCCGCGAGGCCGCGGCGGACTGCGTCGTGCTGCTGCGCAACGACGACGCCGTGCTGCCGCTCGCGCCCACCGGCGGCCCGGTCGCGGTGGTCGGGGAGTTCGCGCGCACGCCGCGCTTCGGCGGCGGCGGCAGCTCGCAGGTCACCACGACGCGCCTGGACGACGCGCTCGGCGCGCTGCGCGAGCAGCTCGCCGGCCGCGAGGTGCGCTTCGCACCCGGGTTCACCCTCACCGACGACACCCCGGAGCAGGAGGCGGCGCGGCTGCGCGACGAGGCCGTGCAGGCCGTCCGCGGCGCCGACGTGGCCCTGCTGTTCCTCGGCCTGCCGGACTCCTACGAGTCCGAGGGCTACGACCGCGAGCACATGCACCTGCCCCCGCAGCAGGTCGCCGTGCTCGAGGCCGTGGCGGGGGCGGTGGAGCGCGTCGTCGTCGTGCTCACCAACGGCTCCGTCGTCGAGGTCGCGCCGTGGCAGCACCACGCCGACGCGCTGCTCGAGACGTGGCTGCTGGGCCAGGCCGGCGGCGGCGCCGTCGCGGACGTGCTGACCGGCGCGGTCAACCCCTCGGGCAAGCTCGCCGAGACGATGCCGGTACGGCTGGCCGACAACCCCGCGCTGGGCAACTTCCCGGGCGACGCGGGCGTGGTCCACTACGGCGAGCGGCTGCTCATCGGCTACCGGTGGTACGACGCGCACGCGCTCCAGGTCGCCTACCCCTTCGGGCACGGGCTGTCCTACACGAGCTTCGAGTACGCCGATCTCGCCATCGAGGTGCTCGACGACGGTGTGCAGCCGCGGGTGCGCGCCTCCTTCACCGTGACGAACACGGGCGCGCGGGCGGGCAAGGAGGTGGCGCAGGTTTACGTGTCCGACGACGAGGCCACCGTGTTCCGGCCCGAGCAGGAGCTCAAGGGCTTCACCAAGGTGGCGCTGGAGCCGGGAGCCTCGACGCGCGTGGAGGTCGAGCTCGACGCGCGGGCGTTCGCCTGCTGGCACCCGGCGCTGGGCCGGTGGGTCGTCGAGCCGGGCACCTTCACCGTGCTGGTCGGCGCGTCCTCGCGCGACGTGCGCCTGCGCGGCGCCGTCGCGCTCGCCGGCGAGCCGGTGACGCTGCCCGTGGACCCGGACGCAAGCGCCGAGCGGTGGCTCGCGCACCCCACGCTGGGCCCGCGCCTGCGCGAGCTCGCGCCGGGCACCGCGCTCGGGGACCTCATCCTGCTCGAGGGGGAGACCGGCCAGATGATGCGGGCCATCCCGATGCGGCGCCTGGTGCGCTTCCCCGGGTCGCCGATCACGGAGGAGTGGCTCGAGGAGGCGGTGGCGGAGGCGCAGGGGTAAGGGGTCGGGCAGGGTCTGGGCGCCGCCCGCCTCGCGCGCCGGGCTCTTGGCCGGGATTCCGTCAGGTCCCTCGCGCCCGCATGGGACGCACGAGCGAGAACACGTTCGTCGGGGCAGCCGATGAGGACGTCATCGCGTTCCACGGGTACTTCTCACCCAGCCCATACGGAGGGCTTCGGCGCCACCCGGTTCCAGACCGACGGCCGCCCCCGCTCGCCGACGAGCCGACCCTCCCTGCGACGGGCACTCGCAGTACTACTCCGCCGAGATTGAGTCTCTCCTCAATATCGCCTCGATCGTTGCCGGTCGACCCGGAGACTCCCGTTGTCTCAGACGGCATGTGAGGCTGAAGGCGTGATCACCGCACCCCCGCCCGCCGAGAGCCGCCCGGCGCTCGCGCGACGCTGGGTGGCGCTGTGGTCTGCGCTCGGTGTGCTCGTCGTCGGCGGGGTCGTGGTCGGCAACGTGTTGTCCGACCGTGAGCAGCGCCGCCTCGATCAGCTCGCGGCCACCGAGCCGTCGGCGTACGAGGCGCAAGGAGAGCTCAACCAGGTAGTCGCTGAGACTGCGGCCTTGCTGGGCCTGACCGCGGAGGGCATACCCAGGATCAACGGCAGCCTCGCGTGCATCCGCCCGGACGGTGTCCAGGGGTTCTCGTACCTGGCGCACACGATCGAAGACGTCGCCCTGCCGGACCTGACCACGGGCCTGACCGAGGCCCGCCACTTCTGGGAGGGCATGGGCTACGCAGTCAGCGAACGGCAGATCGGCGAGACGACAGTGCTGTCCGGGCACCCACCCGACGGCGGGAGCATCCAGGTGTTTGCCAACGCCCAGGGCACAGCCCTCAAAGGGCAGACGTTCTGCTCCCTGACCGACGGCGGCCCCGAGGACTAGGAAGCTAGCGGGAGAGCAGCGATCGCCGTCGGCGACGTGGACACCGCCGACCATGTCGCCGTTCTGGTGCCGGGGTTCTCCTCGGCGGTGACGAACTACCTGCCCCTGATCACCGCGAATGCGGAACGTGTTCAGCTCTCGGCGCCGCCGTTATCGCCGAGCCGCAAGGCCAGTCGGTCCCCGCCGTTGACGGGCACTCGCAGTGCTACCACCCGGGCACTGAATCGCTCCTCAACGTCGCCTCGATCGTCGCCGGCCGACCCGGAGACATCACCGTCGTCCCACACCGCATGGGACGCTGAAGTCGTGATCACCGCACCCGCAGCCCCCGAGAGCCGCCCGGCGCTCGCGCGACGCGGGGTGGCGCTGTGGTCTGCGCTCGGTGTGCTCGTCGTCGGCGGGGTCGTGGTCGGCAACGTGCTGTCCGACCGTGAGCAGCGCCGCCTGGAGCAACTCGCGGCCACTGAGCCGTCCGCGTATGAAGCGCAACAAGAGCTGAACCGGGTGGGCGCTGAGACCGCGGCGCTGGTGGGCCTGACCGCCGAAGGGCACCCTGAGGCGAACGGGAGCCTCGCGTGCATCCGCCCGGACGGTGTCCAAGGGTTCTCCTACATGGCGCACACGATCGAGGACGTCGCCCTGCCGGACCTGACCACGGGCCTGACCGAGGCCCGCCGCTTCTGGGAGGGCATGGGGTACGGGGTCAGTGAACGGCAGATCGGCGAGACGACCGTGCTGTCCGGGCACCCACCCGACGGCGGACGGATTGCGCTGTACGTCAACCCTCAGGGCACGGCCCTGGGTGGAGAGACGTTCTGCTCCCTGACTGACGGCGGCCCCGAGGACTAGGAAGTTTCTGCCTCGGCCGTGGGTGCGGCGCCCTCGATGCGCTTGCCGACGAGGCGTCAACGGCGACCTTAGTCTCGGGGCGCCGAGCACTTTGACCGCGATGATCGGGCTGCATCTGCCGGTCCCGACTTGCGATATCCGACGGACCGCGAGGCGCGTCGCAGTTTGGTCATCGGGCGCGAAGGCGTGTGCTCAGATGCCACCCCGAACCCAAGGGCGCGCCCGCGCCCGACCGCACGGAGCACCAGGTGCGACCCGTCAGCCACGACGGGGTCCACGTTCGAGCGGTCATGGTGCTCGGGGTTCAGCATTGCCCGCAGTTCAGCGATCAGCTCCCGTGCCCCAGGCTCAAGGTCTGCCGCTCGTCGTTCGATGAGCGCGAGTCGGGCCTCGTCGTCGTGGGCGAGGGGGACCGTACGCCCCGGAACATGCTCTCCGCGGCCCGGTAGCCCGAGGAAATCCACCTGCACCACGACGTCGAGGTGCGCCTGCGGAAGACCAAGAGCTTCAGCCAGGGCCGCGCGAGGCACCTGAACTCAACATCACCACGCAGTAGCCCCGCAACGGGGCCACTGGTGCATCCCCGGACCGGCGGCCGGTAGGCTTCCCAGGGTCGACGGTGGCTCGGAGCTGTTCGTCGGCGTGTCGCCGGGGCCCTCTGGACCCACTCTCACCGCCCGGTTGCCTTGGGCGCCGGATTTTTTGACGAGGTCCCTCGCGCCTGTAGCTCAGGGGATAGAGCACCGCTCTCCTAAAGCGGGTGTCGGCAGTTCGAATCTGCCCAGGCGCACAGAGGTGTTGTCGCAGGTCAAGGGCTAGATAGGCGCCCGGGCCACGGTAGGGTCGATGTCCGTTTTGCCGACCATCGGTCAGCGTGTGGTCAGTGACTTGTCTCAGGAGGTGGACGGACTGTCAAGGACCTGGACGGACGGCGGCGGACGCCTGGGAGGACACGCCGAGGCTCGGCCTCCCCGCGTGTTCGCCGCAGGCGGCCCCCGCGCACTAGGGCTCCGCGGTCAGTCGGCGCGTGAGAGTGATCCGCTCGTACGATCCGCGGTAGCCGTTGAGGCGTTCCACCCCCACGAATCGGTAGCCGAGATCGGCAGCACTTGGGTGGAGGCTCACGATCACGTGGCCGGCTTCGTCGAGGAGCGAGGTGTCGGTGACGCTCGCCAGACGCTCGCAGTTGATCGTGAAGGAGTAGTCCGCTCGGTCAATGTCGCACTTCCATTCGCAGGCGTTCACGATGGCGACGGCATCCTGGTCCAAGGACTCCGTAATCAACAATTCCTCGCCCCACGGGTACTTCCCGGTGCCTGCAAGCGGCAGACGGGCGAGTGTTGGCAGCACTTCCTGCAACCGGGTCTTCCAGTCGGAGTGCGGAAGCTCGTTCAGATCGACGGCGCCGATGAAGCGCGGCGGCTGGTCGTGGGTGTAGAGGAAGCGCCCGTCGAAGGCGAGTCGGAGGTGCACTCGGTTGCTGCTCTCAAGGTCGGGAAGCCAAGAGAAGATGTGCGCCTGGTCTCCGTACCTGTACTCGGCGAGTCTGACGACGCTGGAGCGGCGCACAGGCGCCTTCCTCGGTGAGGCGGTGGACTTCTTCGGTACGAAGCGAACGAGCGGTTCGCGCTGCTCGACCGCGTCGTCGACCGCCGCAAGTAGGGCTTGGGCGGCATCCGCAGTGAGCGAGGAGGACTCGCAGACGACGTCACGTGCGCCGATGTGCATTCCCTTCTCAGCGCCTAGCCGCAGGCGGAGCACTGTCCAGCCCACGGCTTGCAGGAGCTGGTTGCGCCGAAGGTCCTCAGCTTCCTTGCCGCGGTGGCTGGCGCCCCGGTGGCTCGCGAGGCGCCCGCAGGGGTCCACTTCAATTGCCAGCCGCTTCCCGATCAGAACGATGTCGGGCGTGAGAGGCAGGAGCCGCTGCGACTTCTCCGGGTGGTGGCACCAGACCGCCATCTTCTGTTTGGGAACCCGGTACCCGGCCTCGCGAAGGAGGTTGCGCACGGTCTCTTCGACCACAGACGTCACCCGGTTGCGTGCCTCAGTCGCGCCTCCCAGCACGATGCCGCTCGGTGCCGGTCCCGAGAATTCGGGCGACTCAACGGGATCGATCATCTGCCATCGACTCCACTCAGAGGGGTGTCGGCCGCAATGCGGGTGCCTGCGGCGATGCGGCGATCATGACGTACTCCGGTGACATGGAGGGGGCCATGCGTCGGACCCGGAGCGACGAGCTGAGATGCGCGACGACAGCTTGCCGCTCCTCAAGCGTCGCAGGGGTCGTCCGTGCTCCGCTCCGCCGAGTCAAGACGCGGGCGGCTTGCAGGCCTCCAACCGCGTCTGCCGCGGTGGCGTGGGCGGCGGGAGACCGGTAGGCGGTCGGATAGAGCAAGTCGTCCCAGCGCCCCTGATGCATCCCGGTGGCGGCTAACCTGGCGTCGTGGCGGACGCGCAGCGATCGGTGGTGCTCAACGCCTTTCTCCCGTCCCAGGAGATCGACGACCCAGCTCGGTTCGCGGGGCGCGCCGCGGAAGTGCGCGAGGTCGCGGACGCGCTCCGTACAGAGGGCTCCGTTCCACTGATCTACGGTCACCGTGGTCTCGGGAAGTCCAGTCTGGCGCGCCAGATGCGACGAATCGCGATGGGCGACTCGGCCCTGCTCGACCACCTTGGCTTCTCGGAGTTGATGCTCGCGCCCGAGGAGACGTTCCTGGTTGCTTGGGTCAGTTGCACACGCACGACTGGGAACCTCGCGGGGCTCCTCCAGTTGATCATCAACGCGGTGGAGGCACATCCGGACGCACGTGAGTGTCTAGAAGCGAGATCCCAAGAGGTCACTGAGCGAACATCGCGCACCGAACTCTCAGCGACCTTTGTGAAGCGGGAGTGGGGCAAGACCTCTCACGAGGCCCGTCGCCCATCAAGCGCAGCCCCCACGCTCGAGGAGCGGCTGATCTCGACGTGTGAAGTCGTCGCAACGTGCATTGGCCAGCGAGTCCTCATCGTTGTCGATGAGGTCGATCTGTTGACGGACAGTGCGGGGCTAGCATCCTTCCTCAAGGCGCACTCCTCAGACTGGTTGAAGTTCATGCTTGTCGGGATTGCCGACAGCCACTCGGAACTGCTAGCGGACCATGAATCCGTCGTGCGAAGCCTTCTTCCCGTCCACGTACCGCCGATGAGCGTGGCCGAGCTGGACACGATCATCGCTCGTGCGGAAATGACTCTGGCGGGCGGCGGCGTTAAGATCCAATTTCGGCCGCGGTCTCGCGATCGAATCATTAAGGCTGCGGCAGGATTTCCCTGGTTCGTCCACCTACTCGGCCAGTCATCGCTCATCCGATCGTATGACGCTGGTCAGAGCGAGGTGACCGCGTCCGACGTCGCCGAGGCGATCAGTCACCTGCTTCAGTCGAGGCTAGCGCAGAACTATGCGGGGCTCTATCGACATGCGATCGGTGAATCGAAGGACAGGGAGCTGGTTCTGCGTGTCGCCGCGGAGGCGTCCGGGTCTGACTTGCCCCTCCCGCTGATCGAACAGAGAGCGAAGGATCTCGGGGTCGCAGAAGCGAGGCAGTACCTGGACCAGCTGCACCAAACCGGCTATGGGGCCGTTCTCCGAAGCGTTCGCGAAGGGGCGTTCTCGAGGTTCACGGACGAGATGTTCCGCACGTATGTTCACCTCTGTCCCTCGATCTACCCAAATGTCGACTTGCGAGTGTCACAGTCCTATGAGGGCTTTGATACTGACGCACCGAGAAGCAGGGGTCGCCACGCGAAGTGAAGGGGCCGCGCCGGCTCCCGTATCAGTGGAGCCACCCAAAGGCAGCGCTACGGGCTCGGCGTGACGCCTGGGGGCTCGATGGCCCGCGGCGCCTGCATCAGCGGGATCACCGGCAGCCGTTCCATCGCCTGCCAGGTCGCCTCGCTGAACAGGTGCCCGTAGAGGTCCATCGTCATGGTCGCGGTCGAGTGCCCCAGGATCACCTGCACCGCCTTCACATCCGCCCCAGCCGCGATGAGCAGCGACGCCGCGGTGTGCCGCAGGTCGTGGATCGTCGTTCCCTCGACCCCGGCCCGCCGCGTGGCGTCCATCCACCCCGACCGCGCGCGGAAGTTGGTGTTCGTCCACACGCCGCCGGTCGGGCTCGGGAACAGGTACTCGCCCGGCGCCGTGAAGGCGACGCGTGTCCGCACGTACTCATCCAGCGCCGCCGGCACGGGCACGGTCCGGGTCTGGTGGGTCTTGGTCGGCCCGAACACCGCCCCGCTCGTCCGCTTGGACTGCGTCGCCGCCCTGTGCACCCGCACCCCAAGGCCGTGCGGGGTCTGCACGACGTCGTCGACCCTCAGCGCCGCCATCTCCGAGAACCGGCACCCCGTGGTCCCGAGGAACAGCACGACCGGCTGGCACAGCGGCGGGACCGCCATGACCAGCCGGCCTAGCTGCTCAGGCCTCAGCCAGTGCGGCTCCCGCTTGGTGCCCCCGCGCGACGGCGCCACCATCCGCGCCGCGTTCACGCTCAGTCGCCGGTCGCGGATCGCGTAGTCGAACACCAGCCGCATCATCGACAGCGCCCGACGCCGCGTCGCCGTCGCCAGCCCGCGCGCCGTCAGCGCCGACATCACCCGCTCGATATCCGCCGCCGAGATCCTGGAGGTCGGGTACGCCCCGAGCTCCGGGATCACGTACTTGTCCAGGAGGAACCGCGTGGTCTCCTGGCTGCGCACCGCCAGATGACCACGCGAGGCCTGCCACTCGTCGGCCAGCGCCGCGAACGTCATCCGCCCGCGCGCCGGGTCGATCCACGAGCCGACGTCCAGCTTCGCCAGCTGGTCGGCCTCCCAGCGCTTGGCGTCGACCCGGCGCCCGAACGACCGCTGCGCGATGACCCGGCCCTCGAAGAACACCTTCGCGCGCCAGGTCACGTTGCCCGTCGAGTGCGCCCGCCTGGTGACGGACATCAGCGCCGCTTCACCGGGATCTTTGGCTCGCGCTCGACCCACGCCGCCGGGAGGAGGATCACCGTGCCGAGGCGTCGGTACGGGATCTGCTCGTGCTCGACCAGGTGGTACAGCGTCCGGGGCGGCACACCGAGCACCCGCGCCGCGTCCTTCACGCGGTAGTACTGCCGGGCCGGCGTGGCGGGGACGGTGTGCTGTGCGGTGGTGGTCATGACCTTCTCCTCCTGTTGGGTTGGGTGTGGCGGTGGTCAGCGACCGAGCACCGGTCCATCAGCGGACGACGGCGGCGGCGCGGTCAACGGGTGCGGCGCAGGCTGTGGAGGCCAGGGGTTCCACGGTTGCTGTGGACGCGCGGGCGGCACGATGGGCGCGGCCCGGCCAGGGTGGTAGGTGTCCCAGGTCTCGGTGGCGCTGGGCTCAGCGTGGCTGGTCGCGAGGATTTGCTCGTGCACCTCGCGGCCTGACGACGGCGCCTGGCCGGGCAGGCACTCCGGGTTGGGTTGGTCGACGACGACGTAGGTCCGGTTGGTGTGGCGGCCGCGGCTCATCGCGACGTAGAGGTCTTCGCGGCCCATGCCGGGGGTGGCGATGGTGTGGGTCTCGTCGACGGTCATGCCCTGGGTGCGGGCGATGGTGGTGGCGTAGCCGAGTTCGACGTGCTCGGCGACGTAGTCCGCGGGCAGGCGAACGGTGGCCGCGTCGGGGTGGCTGGCGGGTCGAACCCGGAGGGACCCGTCCGGCAGGACGGCGGTGACGTCCCACAGTGCGCCGTTGCGCACGAACCCGTCGACGGTGGCAAGGCGCCGGTGGTTGCGTCGGGTGACGATCCGGTCGCCGACGCCGGCCGTCAGCCCGTCATGCAGGGCGACGCCGGTGGGAGCGACAATCCCGGGGGTGATGCGGTCGGCGCGGATGCGGGCGTTGAGTTCGCGGACGGTCCGGTTGTCGACCGCCTGCAGCACCGCGACCC
Source organism: Actinotalea sp. JY-7885 (assembly GCF_014525465.1). Taxonomy (NCBI): domain Bacteria; kingdom Bacillati; phylum Actinomycetota; class Actinomycetes; order Micrococcales; family Cellulomonadaceae; genus Actinotalea; species Actinotalea sp. JY-7885. Next base: position 14,153 of record NZ_JACEXH010000012.1, read on the forward strand.
GGCCGTGCTCGCTGGCGGTGGTGACGGCGTCGGTGGCGGCGTCGAGCATCGCGTCGTGGTCGCCGGCGGTGATGGCGCCGTGGGCTTCGTAGGCGTCGAGGGCTGCGGGGTGGGCGCGGCGCAGCTCGAGGCTGGCCCGAGCCTCCCACGGCTGGTTGAAGCGCCACAGGCTGGTGAGTTCGGCGGTTGGGCCGCGGCGGGCGAGCATGCCGAATGCGCCGCCGACGTCGACGGACCCGCGCTGCAGGTGGTCCCCGACCAGCAGCACCTTCGCCGTCGCCGCCTGTGCCTGCTCCACGATCGCGGCGAGCGTGCGGGTGTCGGCGAGGGAGGCCTCGTCGACGATGACAAGGTGTCCCGTCGCGAACCGCCACTGGTCCTGCTCGGCGCGCAGCCGCCAGTGCTCCTCGTTGGCCGCCCGCTGCTCCCGGTAGTCGCGGCTGGCCTTGCGGGCGAGAGCGTCGGCGTAGCGGAGCGCCCGGGTGGTGGCGCCGTCGCCGGTGGACTCGTGCAGCCACTTCGCCGTCGTCTCGCACGGCACCCCGAGCGACTCCGCGAGCGCCCGAGCTGCGGTGGCTGACGGCGCCAGCCCGACGACCGATCCGATCCCGTGTCCCCAGAAGGAGGTGAGCGCGGCGAGGGTGGTGGTCTTGCCCGACCCGGCCGGCCCGACCAGCACGTCGAGAAGGTGGCCGGAGGTGATGACGGCCTCGGCGGCCGTGCGCTGATCGGGGGCGAGGGAGCCGAGGTGGTGCTCGGTGCGCAGCGCCGGCTGCCCGAGCATCTCCGCCGGCCGGTGCGGTGCGCCGGTGGTCTCGGCGGCGTCGATGAGCACCTTCTCCGCGCCGAGCAGCTCGGTCGAGGTGAACAGTGACTCCCCGACCCGCCGCGTCATCGGGTCGCGGTTGTCGTCTAGGTGCACGCACACCCCGGCGGCGTCGCTGGTGATCGCGTTCAGCAGCGCGCGTCGCTCGGCGGGTGAGGCCATCGGCAGGAGCTTCGAGGAGCGGACTGCGGCGGCGCCGAGATTCCACGTCGTCCATACCGATCGCCGGCTCGAGACGTCATCGAGCACCTGGGCGACCATCGCCGCCCGCACCTCGGGTCCGACGTCGTGCCCGTGCAGCGCCCGCCTGTAGGCGCCGGCCAGTGCGCGAGCCGCGAGGTCGCGCGGCTCGAGCGCGGTCAGCGCGTGGGCACGGTTCGCCCAGTCCACCAGCAGGTCCGCGAGCGGTCGGATGGTCTTCGGCGGCCGCGTGGCACGGGTCAGGTGCTGGCGCGCCCGCGTCGTCTCCACCCGAGTCGGCGCGCGGCCGTGCTTGGTCTCGAACTGGGTGAGCCATTCCTGCTCGGCGCAGTGGATCGCCTCGGCCCGGGTCGAGAAGTGCGCCAGCAGGTCGTCGCCGATCCCGTCGACCTCGAACGCCGGGTTCCGCCGCGGGCCGCGGTCACGCATCGACCACTCCACCGGCAGCCGCCGCGCCAGCTCGTCCGCCAGCAGCGCGTCACACAGCTCGGACACGGTGACGACCGCGGCGTGCACGGTCCGCCCGTCCAGGCTCCGCCAGGCGCCGTCGGGGCCTTGGACCTTGTTGGCGATGACGACGTGGGTGTGCAGGTTCGGGTCCCCGGCCCGGGTATCCCAGTGGTCGAACGCCGCGGCGACCATGCCGCGGGTGCGGACCTGATGACGGCCCGCGTCGCCGATGCGCGTGCGGATGACGCGCTGCTCGACGAACTCCAGCGATGACGCCAGCGCCGCCCGGTGCGCGTCATAGACGAGGACGCGGGCCGCGTCATCGGCCAGCGCCCAGAAAACGGAGACGGACTTCGGGGCGGTGAACGTCAGGTCGAACCCGACGATCGCGTGACGCTTCCCGTCATCGAAGGAGCCAAAGGGCCGGCCGAGCGCGTCATCGGTGAGCGGGTCGGTGCCATCGCGGAACACCGCTGTCATCGCAGCCTCGGTGACCACATCACCGGCCCGAAGCCGCCGCTCCGCGTCACCGAGGCCGCCGAGGCCCTCGCCGTACCAGCGGCCAGCCGGGTTGCCGGTCCGCTCGTAGTACGCGGTCAGGGAGGCGCCCGCATCCAGGCCGACGTCACCGGCAGCGACGTGCCGGGTCAGGTACGCGTACCCGTCCCCGGCCGTCAGCTTGTGCATCGACATCACCGGCACCACCTCCCCTCGCGACACCGTCGCTACCTCCAGGTGTGCGGCAGCAGGGGAGAAGATGCGCACCTGCCGCCGCGACCGCGTTCACGGAGAGGTGTGCCTGCGGGACGACCAACGTGGGGCCCGGCCCGCGTGTGGGCGCCTGCGCGCTACTTTCAGGCCGTGGGTCGCGCGTGCGAAGTGTGCGGTGGGAGCGCCTTGCTCTACTGCGACGCACACGATGGCGATCTATGCGCGTCTTGCGACCACTGGCTGAGCGGCGTCTGCGGAGATCCGGAGTGCCCGTACTGTCCCGGCCGTCCCCAGCGGCCTAGCGAGTGCCGACACGACGAGGATCACTGGGATCTGTACGCGTGACCCCCCATGTCACCGGCGCGCAGCCCAGGCAGGGTCGGTCGCCCGAGCGCGAGGGACGCCAGCGGACGGGTGCCGGTGAAGAGCAGGCCGTGGCGGCCCCTGATGACCTGATGCCGCCCCGCCACTGACGTGCAGCGATGACGGACCCGCGACTCTTCTTGCATCCCTGCGATGCTCTCCGCCGCGGGCAGGGTTTCAGTTGCGAGCTGATTGCGTTCCGCAGCGAGTCCACTGCCGCACGGCGTGGCGTGACGAGTTGCTGCACTCGCCGCGACCTGACCAGAGAGGCGACCAGGTCAGGATGAGGTCGGGTCACCAATCGCCTGGCTGGTGAGGTAGTCGGCGGCACTTAGGTCCCAAAGGGATGTGATTTCGAGCCCGGCAAGAGTGATGCCCGCCTTCGCGGCGGCGGCATGCACAGCAGCCTGAGCTTGCGCCCACTCATCGGTGTCCGCCCCGCCTATGTCGTCAACCAGGACGAACAGGGTCACCGTGCTTGGATCGAGTGGGTGGTCAGAGAGTGCTCGCACCTCACGTACTCCGCGAAGCGGCGATGCGCCCGCAGCGGACCGTCGAGCGAGGTGCTCCGTTAGGGGCCGGATAACGTGGTCGAGGGTTGGCTGTGGCACGGCCGGACGTGAACGAACGGCAGCGAGGCGCTCGCTCAGCTTGGCGTAGGCCACTTCGTTGGCGAGGCCTTCGAGTGGTGTGGATCCAAGGAGGATGCTCTTATCCACGGCTATTTCGAGTCGGAGGTCAGCCACCCAAAATTCGCCCTCGACCGCCCACTCGGGCTCCAGTGGAACGAGGTGCCACGTGAGGCCGGCCCGAGCGGACTCCTGTTGTGCCGATGTAAAGATCCGCGACGCCTCGTAAGCGGGTGCGAGGGTCGCGAAGGGGAAGGCGGGCTTAACGAGTTCGCATCCTTGCGAGACAACCATCGCATGAAGGGTCGTTGCGGGATCGCTCGCAAGAATCGGGACGTCCGCCACCGAGGCCACGACCCCGTGCCCCTCAGCCCAAAGGCGACTTAAATGCGCACTCGCGAGTGCTACCAGGGGAACGCCGTCCAAGATGTGACCTTGGCGCCAACGATCCAGCGACTCGTACGTCCTGTCATCCCAGGGAAGAGAACTGATATGCACGCGGCCGACCCGTCACACCAGCGGACGAGCAGGCACGTCGTCGAGGGTCGCACCGAGCAGCGGATCCGGTGCGGGAATCGCGACACGCATGACCGTGCGCCGCAACTCCTTGGCGACAGCCGAGGCTGTGACGGGCTCCCCATGGGCATCGATGAGCCGCTGGATCGGCGAGGGGTCGCCACGGTGGAACCACTCGCGTGCCGCGTGTTCGCCCACAGCGTTCACCGCGGAAGAGACGAGACCATGCAGACCCAGGACACCGCTGACGGTCGCGGGACGCGGCTCGCTGCCGCGGGATCGCCAGGCGTACACCGTCCCGCGGTTAATGCCAGCGGCCACGCAAACGTCGCCGAGGCCAATGCCAAGCCAGTCCTGGAGCATTGCCACACAACTGTCGAGATGCTCGCTCCGGCTCGAGGCGCTCACCTTCGGCTTTGGGGCTGTGAACGCAGGAACATCAAGTGGCGCTGGCTCCTGCAGGAGGCGTGTGCGGCGTGCCCGTGCTCGTTCCAGCGGGTTCAAAGTCGGCATACAGTTCCCCGCTAGAACGGCGTCTATGTCGTCGAGGACAGAGTAGGTATCCGGGAGGCGCCAGTTCACCGCCGTAGCGCGCGACGCCGCCGAAAGCGGCTCGGGCGCGGGATAGGTCGCAAGAAACGTGTGGGACGGCATGACTCAGCCCTTCAACAGACTGTGGAGCTCGTCAGTGATGGAGGTGCGGAAGAGCTGCCCTCCAAATGAATGCAACCTGTCAGCGGCCTCCATCAGAGACGCGACGTCGTAGGCGCGAGGGCCTTCTCGATAGACGTCAAAGTCCAGGAGGTAGACCTTGCCAAAGTTGCCATCGCCGTCCGCCAACAGGCCATGGCGCATCACTGCTCGGGTCTGGTCGTCGAGCTGAAGCAGGATACGTTGGTCCGAGGCGAGCACGCCAGTGCTCAATCGCTCGTCTTGAGCAATCCCAAGGAGCGAGTCCGGAATCAGGCCCTGCCACTCAGCACCGTCGGGGAGCGGGATCTGGTCCACGTAGCGAAGGCCCAGCCGCACTTCTGTTGCAGGATCGTAGACGGACGAAATCGCTTCGGCGAAGGCCTGAACGACTGACCGCATCTCATTCCAGCCTGGGTACCTCCGCGTCTCGATCGTGACCGCGTCGGGGTTCAGCAGCGCCGAGGTGTCACCATCCGCCGTAGAGAGACGGTAGGCATCACGGGGGGCATCGCTGACTGGCCCGTTCGGCGTCATCGTGGTGACCCGAAGTGGCGCCGACTCTAGGTGTGTCCAGGCCGAGCCCAGGCTTCGTTGGAGCTGACGGGCTTGCCCGTGACTCACCCCGCGACCGATCTCCTCGAAGTTGATCTGCGCTGCGACGAGGACAAGAGGGCTGTTGGCGAGATGCTCGCTCTCGTACCGCGGAAGGTCCATGCGGCTCCCTTGTGGTTGTAGACACCAGTTCAACACACTTCGGCGGCCGATGGGTAAACCTTGAGCGTGTCGGGGGTCCTGTCCCGAGGCTTGGCGACGAGCTGGGGGCCGCGGCGATCACATCCGAGGGACGGAGCGGCCACGTGCGAGTCGCGCTCGGGGAGCGCGGATGTGTCGGGCCTGGCTTGGAGTCAGCCGTTCAGGTTCAGCTGGAGGTCTCGCTGGGGGCGGGGGCGGTTAACGGAGCGGGTGGGTCTGTACTCTTCGGGCATGGGCCGACGGGTCAGCGGTACCCCCATCGATCGTTGGCTGCCCTTCGCCTACGGCGTTCCGGCCGCCGGGCTGGCCGTCATGACAGCGGATGCGGCGCCAGCTAACCGGAGGCTGCCGGTCGTCGCGCTCGTCTTGCTGGCATTCGCCGTGCTGTACGTGCTCCATTGGGTGGAGCACCGCCTGGTGCCGATCGGGCGACTGGTCGCCGCTCTCGCCGTCCTAGCCGGCGTCGGCCTGGCTTTCGCCCCTACACCGATCGCTGATGGCGTGGACCCGCCAGCCCCGGCACACGAAGCGAGCGCGCCAGCGACGTCGCCGCCTCCGTCGGGCGAGCCTTCACCCTCACCATCGAGCGCCCCGCCAACGCCGTCTCTTGCCACCGTTCCGGTGCCGCATACTTCGTGCCCGACGCCAGGGGGAAGTGCGAGCCCCGAGGCGATCACGATCTGGGTTGTGTACTGGTGTTTCGGAGACGTCATCAACGACCTTGGTGAGTACGTCGACACGCAGCGCCAAGTCAAGGTTCGCCTGGGAATGGAGAACACCTCGAGCGACGACGTCAACGTCTCTACCGCGAGCCCCAGCCGCATACGACTGATCATCGCTGGGGACGACGTCGCCCGGCGGTGGGCGCCGCGGGCCGGGACGTTGTCGGCTGGTGACCGGCCGGTTCCCGTCGTGATCGAAGGGCAGCACCTTTGGGCCGTCCCTCCTAACGTGAACTACGACGAGCGCGGCGTCGCGTCCGTAGGTATGTACACAGGCTTCTCATCGAAGTGGGACCAGCCGGACGTGCTTACTCCGGGCGCGACCATCGGCGGCGGTACAGAGATCGGCGATGGTGGCTCGACGTACAACGGCCCCGATGCCGCGGCCGACCTGGTCTTCCAAGTCCCAGTCGACTCCTACGAGGCACCAGTGCACATCTTGGGCGTCGCGGTGTTCAACATCCCGGCCGACGCCACCGGCTCGCACGACTGGAGCCTGCTAGCGGTGTGTCAGTTCAACAACTGGGGCTCCCAACTGGCGTCGGTCTACTTCTAGCGTGTGTCTCCGTTACCTGTGGTGAGGCCCTCAGCAGTCCACGGCGGTGGCGACCTCGACGCGGTGCAGTGATGCGAAGTGGGCTCGGATCGTGCCGCTGCAGCCATCCGGCGCTCGGCGGAGGGAACGAATGGGCGTGGTCAGTGAGTGGTCAGCATGCCCTTCAGAACGGTGTCACCACATGAACTACCCGCATGTAGTTCCGCAGGTCAGCGCGTTGCCCGCAGTCCAAGATCGAACTCCTAAAGCGGGTGTCGGTGCGCTCATCTGGTCGCGGTCCGAGTCAGACGTAGCCAGCGCCGCGGCGGCCAGGTGGATGGACAATGCACGGGCCGCGGCGGCGCCGCGGTCCGGGGGCTCGGTGCCGGCATCGTCCACGCGGTCATGCAGGCCGCGGTCCGGGCTGTCACGCTTTCACGGCGGCGCTGGGTGTCGCGTCGGTGACAGGTTAGGACGCCCACCCCCGCGGCCTCTAGATGCCGTGCCTCACCACGCTCGACCGCAGGGCCGGACGGGTGGTCGTCCTCGTCACGTTCCACCTGATGGCCCGGCGGCGGGCTAGAACCCCAGCTTTCTGAGCCAGACCAGGAGCTCGTCCTCGCGCCGCTGCGCCTCATCCTCCTGCCACGGGCCCAGCTCGGCCGAGTCCACCAGTACGCCGTCCCGGAGGTAGATGACGCGGTCGCCGCGGGCGGCGCAGCCGGGGTCGTGGGTGACCATGACGATCGTGGTCCCGTCCCGATGTACGTCCGTGAGGGCGTCCATCACCTCCGTCGACATGGTGCTGTTCAGCGCGCCGGTGGGCTCGTCCGCGAACAGCACCGCCGGCTCGCCCGCCAACGCCCGGCAGATCGACGCCCGCTGCAGCTGGCCGCCGGACACCTGGGTGATGCCGTGATCCTTGAGGTGCGCGATCCCGAACCGCGCCATCAGCGCGTCCACCCGCGTGACGGCGGCGTGCCGACCGCCCCGGGGCGCCGCCTTGAGGGCGGGCAGCAGGATGTTGTCCCGCACGTCGAGGTTGCTCAGGAAGTGCGGCTGCTGGAAGACGAAGCCCATGCGCGTCAGGCGGACCGTGCTCATCTCGGCGTCGCTCAGCGAGGTCAGCTCGCGCCCCTCGAGCACCACGTTCCCGCTGGTGGGCCGGTCCATGCCGCTGACGCTGTAGAGCAGCGTGGACTTGCCGGAGCCGGAGGCGCCCATGATGACGAGGAACTCGCCCGTCCGGACCGTCAGGTCGATGCCGCGCAGCACCTCGGTGGGCGGGTCGGTGGAGTAGTACGTCTTGCTCAGTGCCTGTGACTCCAGGGTCACCGGTGCCTGACTCATGAGCTGCCCTCTCATCCTCGTAGCCACTGGCTCTTGTCGGTGCGCGCGATCCCGGCCGTGAGCAGGGCGACGCCGAGGTACCCCGCCCCGAGCAGCAGCAGCGGGTACAGCACGTACACCAGCCACGGGTTCGGGATGAACGTCAGGTCGGTGATCCCGAGCTGGAGGGCGCCCAGCGCGGTGCTCGCCAGCGACTGCCCTGCGGTGGCCGCGAACATGAGGCCCAGCACCGTCCCGGCGGCCACCAGGAGCAGCGTCTTGGTCCGTACCTGCCACACGATCTCGCGCGCGGAGAACCCGATCGCGGTCAGCACCCCCATCGTGGAGCGGTCGCGCGTGAGCCTGAGCTTGAGGAACAGGCTCGTGATCAGCACCGCGACCCCGAGCCCGAACGCCAGCGCGATCCAGGCGGCCCCGCGCAGCGAGCCGATCAGGACCCCCAGGACCTCCGCCACGTACTCCTGCGTCGGCTTCACACCGGCGCTCGGGAACCGCTCGTCGTACTCGTCGGCGATCGCGCTCGGATCCGCCCCGTCGTCGGCCACGTCGGCATAGACCACGTAGGCCGAGGCGCCCTCGCTCACCTCGCCGGGCATCGTGGCGCTCAGCCCGCCGTCGGTGATGCCCTGGTAGATCCCGCTGACCCGCACCGTGGTCGCGTCCCCGGCGGGGTCGCGGATGCTCAGATCGTCCCCGACGCCCACCTGGTACTTGTCCGCGTTGAGGACCGACAGCGCGATCTGACCGTCCCGCGGCGGGCCGCCCTCGCCGAACCGGAGCCCGCCCTCGTCGGGGTGGTCCCCGACCTCGACGCGCAGTCTGGCCCGCCCGTCCTCGGTGTCGGCGCTGTAGTCGACGTAGGCGTAGGTCTGCACGTCGGTGAGCCGGTCGTCGGCCGCCATCGCGGCGACCAGCCGGTCCTTCACGCCGTCGACGTCGTCCTGGAACCGCACATCGGCGCGCAGGTCACGCTCCGGCGCACCGAGGTAGGTGACGAACCGAGGGCTCTCGAACGTGCTGACCAGGTTCGCCGGGAGGGCGATGAGCACCGCGGTCAGGAAGAACACGATCGGCACCAGCACCCACGCCCTGGCCTCCGCCCGCAGGTCGAGCAGGGCCAGGTGCCGGTTGATGCCGGCACCCGACGACGACAGTCCCGTCCGCCGCACCCAGCGCGCCTGCCGCTTCGCCCGGCGGACCGCCTGCCTCTCGTCGAGGGTGCTGCCGTGGACGAGGGCGTCGACGACCTCGATCCGCTTGACCGCCCCGAGGACGCTGCGGCAGATCCCGAGGACGATCACGTAGACGGTGGCGAGTGCGATCAGCGGCACCAGGAGCGTCCAGACGCCCACGGGCGCCGTCGCGAAGCTCGTCTGGATGCCCTGCGTCAGCGCGTCCGCCGCGACGACCGCAAGCAAGCCGCCCACGACGCACGCGACCAGCGTCAGGATGCGGTACTTCGTCAGGTGGAGCCCGGCGATCGTGCGGCTGGGGATGCCGATCGCCTTCATCGCGCCGATCTCGCGGACCTGGTCCTCCAGCGTTGCCCGGATGACGAAGCGCAGGTTGAGGAGCGCGATCGCGACCAGGACCAGGCTGACGAACACCAGCGCGACGGCGACGAGGCCGTCGCTGATCATGCTGATGATCTGCACCTGCTGGCCGGTGATCGCCTGGCCGTTGGTCGGCAGGCCCCCCGCGCCCTCGTACGCGGTCTGCATCGCGTTCGCTGAACCGCCGGCCGTCAGCCGGTACTCCACGATGATCTCCGGCGTGGCGCCGCCGGCCCGCCTCAGCACCTCGAAGTCCTCCCGGTGGATCAGGAACCGGGACGACGGTGAGAGCGAGGCGGCCATCTGGGCGTCCTTCACCGTCCCCTGCACCTCGAGCTCGTGCGTCCCGGAGGCGGTGCGGATCGCGAGGACGTCCCCGGCACGCAGGCCGTGCTGCTGCTCGTAGAGGACGGGGACGTACACCTCACCGGCCGCGGGTTGGACGACGCCGCCGGTCTCGTCGACCAGGAAGTCGAACTCCTCGTTCTGGGTGACGAAGAGGTTGTCGATCCGGCTGGCGGCCAGGTCGCCGCTCTCGCCGGTGTCCGGGCGGGTCCAGGACAGGGAGGCGCTGTCGTGCCCGAGCATCTCCTCGATGAGCCAGGCGTCGATCTCCGCGTCGTGGTCCGCCGCGAACTGCTCCAGCGCGGCCTCGTCGTAGTCCCCCAGGTGCATCTGCAGGAAGTCCGGGGGCTTCCCGTGCTCGGACAGCTGAGAGATGGACCCGGCCAGCCGCTCGATGACCATCGACCCGGTGGCCATGAGGAAGGCGCTCAGCATCAGGATGACGAGCAGCGCCGCGCTGACGCCCTTGTTCTTGATCAGGTCGTTGGCCGCGAACCGGAGGTGGAGCCGCTCCTCGTTCTCCACTGTGGCGCTCCGCATCCCTGCACCTGCGACGACGACATCCGGACGGCTCCACCCTGTCCAGGATGCTGACCGGTGGGAATGGTGCGGATCCCTGATCCGACCCTGGTCTTGGTGCGCGCGGACCCTGATGCCGAGGGTCGGTTCCCCTGAGCGGCTCGGCCCGCTCGCTCCTGCGCGTCTGACCGTGGGCGCCGTCACGGGACGGCTCACCGGCCGCTCGCTCGCGGTCAGTGAGCGGCAGATCGGCGAGACGACCGTGCTATCCGGGCATTCCCCCGATGGCGGGCGCATCCAGGACGAGGTGTCGTGCCCAGGAACTTTGTTTGACACGCGCGAGGCGGCTGGCACGCGCGGAGCGACGTGGCAGTCTGGCCCGCGAGGCGCTCCGCGGGGAGCGCGGGGGGAATGGCGATGTCGTGGTGGCGCGGCCGGCGAGACGGCACTGAGGCGGAGATGGCTCCGTCGCTCCCCGCGACCGCCGAGCCCACGGCCGCGGGGTGGGGCGCCATCGACGCGGCGTGTGAGCGCCTGTACGGCGACCAGCCTCCGCGTCACGTCGGCTACATCCCTGGCCGTGCGTTCGGCTCCGTCCTCCAGGGCTGTAGCGCCTACCGGGCTGACGACCACTGGCACTACGTGACGTACGGGCTGAGCAACCTCTTCGACGAGAACGAGGGCGAGAACGACGGCCTCAGCGGCTGGGGGTACGAGCTGACCTGGCGTGTTCGCGACCTGGCCTCCGAGGCCCAGGCTCCGGGATGGCCGTTCACGGTCCTGCAGCGCCTGGCGAAGTGGGCCTCTGATTCGGGGGTCCTGCTCGAGGAAGGCAGCCGCCTGACGATCGGCAGTCCGGTCACCGGCTACCCGCACACCGACGGTCCCGACACTCACCTGACAGGCATCCTGCTGGCGAGCGACCCTGAGCTGGGTGAGATCGACACGGCTAACGGCCGCCTTCGCTTCCTCCAGTTCGTCGCGGTCGACGCGGAGAGCCTCGGCCTCGCGCAGGAGCGGGGCTCGGCACGGGTGCTCGAGCGCCTGGGTCAGGCCGACCCGCTGATGGTCACCGTCGTCGGCGGCTGAGGGCCTCCGCGACGGCGTACTCCGCGTCACCTGGTGCACCGCGGACGATCGTCTCGGTGTGGTCGCGCCCAAGGATCGGAAGCGAGCGCGCCTCTCGACACCCCGCAGATCCTTCTGCCGCTGTGCTCGACCCACGGGCTCCGTCACCGGGCGCATCACGACGACCTCACCGGCCTGTGGCGAACCGCGTGGCCCTGTGGGACCGGCTGGCCGATCGCCTGGACGTCGCGGGCCGACGGGGCGCCGGGGCGCCGGTCAGGCTGACTCTCCACGTCTCCGAGATCGCCGCTGGGCTCACGCCTCAGCGATCGCGCGCCGGAGGTCCGCGCCGGACGACACGATGACCGCCCTGGCGATGAAGTCGTCGGGCAGGTGCGCGCGTACTGCTTCGCTCCAGACGATCGCCGGTTCCCCCATGGGCAGCAGCGTCATGCTGCCCGCCTCCAGCACCCGCGCCAGCAGGTCCCAAGCGCGCTCGCCGCCCACGTGGTTGACCATGAACCCGGTTCCCGGGTCGCGGATGCCGTAGAGGTCCGCCGTGCCGTCCTCGAAGCCCAGCTCGGCGAAGTCGAACTCAGGTTCGGTCCTCACGACGTGGGGAGCGAGGATGGCGCGGAGCGCCGCCCGCCGCGCCTACGGTTACCGCCGCCGGGCGGTCAGCGTGAACGTCGCCGGCAGCCGCTCCGGACGCTCCCGCAGCCGGTACTCGCCCACCGCCTCGTCCAGCACCATCAGCCCCGGCAGCGCGTCCCACGGTGCGCTGTCGTGCTCGGTCAGCGACGTCAGCTCGAGGCCCGCGTCCAGCACGGCGGTGACGATCTCGCCGAGCCCGTGGTTCCACTCCATCGACCGCGGCTGCGCGACCTTCTCGCTCCCGGCGTAGCTGTACTCGTCCTCCCAGACGAGCGGCTCGGCCTGCTCGAAGTAGGGCAGCTCGAGCGCGGGCGTCAGCCCGCCGGGCCCGGTGATCCACGGCTGCTGCGCGCGGTCCTCGTGCTCCGCGCCGACCGCCATGGCGAGCGCCGCCAGCATCACGGGGTGCCCGTCGCGGAGGAAGAGCCGGCCACCCGGGCGCAGCAGGGCCGCGACGGTCTGCGCCCAGCGGCTGATGCTCGGCAGCCAGCAGATCGCGCCGATGCCGGTGTAGACGACGTCGAACGTCCGGCCGCCGAGCGCGTCAGGTGCGGCGTACACGTCGGACCGCACGTACTCGATGTCCGCCCCGGCGCGCGCCGCCAGCGTCCGCGCCTCGTCGAGCGAGGTGCCCGAGAGGTCGACGCCGGTGACCCGCGCGCCCAGGCGGGCGAGGCTCAGGGTGTCGGTGCCGATGTGGCACTGCAGGTGCACGATGTCGAGGCCGTCGACGTCGCCCAGCCGCGGGAGGTCGAAGCTCACCACGCTCGACAGGCGCTGCGGGTCGGCCAGCAACCCGTCGATGTCGTAGGCCCGCGCGTGCACCGACGCCCGGCTGTCCCAGTTGGTGCGGTTGAGGTCCAGGTACTCGTCGGAAGGCACGCGCCGGACGCTAGCAGCGCGAGAAAGGCCTGGGCCCCGCGGGGGGCCGCGTGGATGATGGCCGCCATGCCCCAGCGCGTCCGCCTGCTCGAGGTTCCCTACGACTCCGGCCACCTCGCCGCACGCCACGGCGCCGGCCCGACCGCCCTCGTCGCCGCCGGCGCGGCGCGACGGCTGACCGGCACGGGCGCCGTCGTCGACCACGCCCGCCTGGAGCTCGACATCCCCGACGGCTTCAGCATCGAGGCGGCCACGGGGACGGAGGTCATGCGGCGCGTCGCCGAGGACGTCGCCGCGCACCCCGAGCACCTGCCCGTGGTGCTGGCCGGCAACTGCGGGGTCACCCTCGGCGTCGTCGCGGGCCTGCGGCTGCGGGCACCCGAGCGGCGCGTGGCCGTCCTGTGGTTCGACGCCCACGGCGACCTGCAGAGCCCGGCGACGTCGGCGAGCGGGTTCTTCGACGGCATGGGCTTCGCGATGATGGGCGGCCGGTGCTGGCAGGCGCTCGCCGGGACCGTCCCCGGCCACGAGCCCCTGCCCGACGAGCGCGCCGTCCTCGTCGGCGGGCACGACCTCGACCCCGCCGAGCGCGACCTCATCGACTCGTCCGGCCTGACGTGGCTCAGCGTCGCCGACATCCGCGCCGGCCACACCGGTGAGGTGCTCGACCGGGTCGCCGCCCACGCCGACGCCGTGCACATCCACGTCGACCTCGACGTCCACGACCCCTCGGTCGCGCCCGCCAACTCCTACGCGGTGCCCGGCGGCCTGACCCCCGACGAGGTCCGCGACACGGTCACTGCGGCCGTCGAACGGCTGCCGCTCGCCTCGGCGACCATCGCCTCGTGGGACCCGAGCCGCGACGTCGGGGACCGCATGCGCGACACCGGGCTCGCGCTCATCGAGCTGCTCGGGACGCTCGGTCAGGCGGCGCCCAGCAGCGCGAGGTCCCGGCGGATGTAGCGCAGGTGCGCCCACTCCTCCTCGAGGATCACGCGGAAGCAGTCGCCGACGGTGGGGTGCCAGTCGTCGCCCGGGCCCCACGGGTTGTCGCGCTCCTCCGCGACCAGCTCGGGCGTGGCCTCGGCCAGGGCGTCGGTCACCATCTGCTGACGCTCGGCGCGCACCGCCAGGATCTCCTCGTAGGTCGGCAGGTCCGTGCGGAAGACGGACACGTCGTAGCCCATCTCGGCGGCACCGGAGAAGATCACGCCGATCTCGTGGAACGGCTGCGGCATCCGCAGGATCCCGCCGCGCAGCCAGGCGTCGGTCGCCAGGACGAGGTGCCGCAGGGTCTCGGCGAGGGACCACTCGTCCTCGACGTGGGCGTCCCGGAGCTCCGGCGGCGTGCCCTCGACCGTCGTCCGCCACGCCGCCTGCACGGCGGCCCAGCCCTCGCGCAGCCCCTCGGGCGTCGTCGACTTCTGCAGCTCGCGGCCCGGGAACTGCCGGTTGAGCTCGGCGTCCACGAGCGGCACCACGTCGACGCCGTTGACGATGAGGCTGCCGAACCACAGGTCGTGGCTGTCGATGTCGAGCCCGTCCACGTCGACACCGCGCATCGTCACGCCGCTGAGGTCGGCGAACCGGAGCGTGGCGCCCTTGAAGCTCGCCTGGAGGAAGGTCGCGCCCTCGAACTCCTTCGTGCGGGAGTATGTCGTCATCGCCCCAGGATGCACCCGTGGGCAACCCCCCGGACGGACCGCTCCGGTGTCGAGCCGCGGCGACGGCGCCGAGCGCACCGTGGACCACGTGCACTGCTGGGTCACGGCGCTGCCGGGGGGCGAGGACGGCGTCGGGATCTGGTCGCAGGACGGCGTGACCGCCGTCGCAGGGCACAGCTGGGAAGGGACTCCTGACCTCGGCCGACGTCGGCTCCGGTTCCGACCACGGCGCAGTTGGTGGTTGACTGAACCTCGGCACGTGCGCACGCCCGCGGGGAGGCGGACGCAGGTGCCCGCTCGGCGCCGGATCGCTCTCGGCGCCTGCACCGACCACTGGTCGGCGGAGCCGGGATCGTTCCGCCCTGACCCGGCGCCCACCGCGGCGCCTCGGTGGTCAGCGACTCGAGCGCGGGCCTGTGCCCGCGCGGTTCGGGCGGCTGCGGCGCGGTGCGCCGCGCGACCGCAGCGCGTGCGTCGAAGGAGGAGTTCGTGGCAGGACAAGGCCGCCGTCGATCCGGTGGTGGGCGCGCCGATGCCGGCACCCAGCGTCGCCGGTCCCCGCGCCGCGACGAGCAGGGGCTCATCCCCGTGCTCGCCGACGTCGCCCGCGAGGTGGACAACGCCGTGCGCCAGCCGCCCACGCGTCCCGCCGTTCGGGTGAAGTTCCAGGTCGTCGCGCTGCTGGTCCGCGAGGAGCGGGCGCGGGTCATGGCCGACGAGGAGCTGTCCGCCGCCAAGCGCACCCAGGAGCTCAAGCGGCTCGACGGCGTCGCGACGATCCTGGCGAAGATCGCCGCCCGCGACACGTCCCTGCTCGGCCTCCTGGCCGACGACGCCCGCGTCTCCGACACGGCCCGCGCGCTCAAGGCGAGCATGATGCGCGACGCCGGCATGGAGCCGCCCGAGGAGCCCGAGCCCGAACCGGCGCCCGCGCCGGCGCCCGGTTCCGAGAAGCGCGTGGTGCCGCGCTCGGTGATCTCGCGCCAGCTCGCGAACCCCTTCCTCGCCCCCGACTTCGAGGCCGCCGCCGAGCGCAGCGCCGCCCGTGCCCGCCGCCTGGCCGGGTGGGAGCTGCTGGAGCCGCTCTTCCGCTCCTTCGAGTACGCGGCCACGGGCGCCCCGGCGTGCATGCCGCTGCCCGACGGCCGCCTGGTGTCCGCGCCGCTCGGCCGCGAGCTCATGCCGCACCAGGCGCAGGTCGTCGCCGCGGCGGCCCGCGGGCACCGCACCTTCCTGCTCGCCGACGAGCCCGGCCTCGGCAAGACCGCGCAGGCGCTCCTCGCCGCGCAGGCCGCCGACGCCTTCCCGCTGCTGGTCGTGGTCCCCAACGTCGTCAAGACGAACTGGGCGCACGAGGTGGGGATGTGGACGCCGCACCGCCGCGCCACGGTGCTGCACGGCGACGGCGAGGACGTCGACGCGTTCGCCGACGTCGTCATCGTCAACTACGAGATCCTCGACCGGCACGTGGGCTGGCTCGGTGACCTGGGCTTCCGCGGCATGGTCGTCGACGAGGCGCACTTCATCAAGAACAAGTCGTCCCAGCGCTCGCAGAACGTGCTCGCGCTCTCGGAGCGGATCCGGGAGCGGACCGCGCGGCCGCTGCTCATGGCGCTGACCGGTACGCCGCTGATCAACGACATCGAGGACTTCCGCGCGATCTGGCAGTTCCTCGGCTGGATCGACGACGAGAAGCCCATCGGCGCGCTGATGACCGCGCTCGAGGAGACCGGGCTGACGCCGGCCGACCCCGGCTTCTACGCCTCCGCGCGCGAGAACGTGATCAAGATGGGCATCGTGCGCCGCCGCAAGGTCGACGTCGTCGCCGACATCCCCGCGCGCCGGGTGGCCGACCTGCCGGTCGAGCTCGACGGCGCCGTCGGCCGCTCCATCCGCGCGTCGGAGCAGGCGCTCGCGCGCCGGATGGTCGAGCAGTACAAGACCGCGCGCCAGATGCGCCCGGACGAGGAGCTCGTGGACGGCCTCGACCTGCGGCTGGTGCGCCGCGTGGCGGCGTCGGAGCTCAAGGACTCGAGCTCGAAGGCCAAGGGCGAGAACGTCTTCACGATGGTGCGGCGGATCGGCCAGGCCAAGGCCGGGCTCGCGGCCGACTACGCCGCGCAGCTGGCCCGCAACGTGGGCAAGGTCGTGTTCTTCGCCAAGCACGTCGACGTCATGGACCAGGCCGAGCAGACCTTCGCCGACCGCGGCATCCGCTACGCCTCGATCCGCGGCGACCAGAGCGCCAAGGTGCGCGAGAAGAACATCGCCGCCTTCACGGACGAGCCCGACGTGCAGATCGCCGTGTGCTCGCTCATGGCCGCCGGCGTGGGGCTGAACCTCCAGGTCGCCTCCAACCTGGTGCTGGCCGAGCTGTCGTGGACCGACGCCGAGCAGACCCAGGCCATCGACCGCATCCACCGCATCGGCCAGTCCGAGCCGGTCACGGCGTGGCGGATCATCGCCGCGCAGACCATCGACGCCAAGATCGCCGAGCTGATCGACAGCAAGTCGGGCCTGGCCGCGCGCGCGCTGGACGGGGCGGGGGAGAGCGACGCGTCGTCGACCGACGTGCAGCTCGAGGCGCTGGTCTCGCTGCTCACCGACGCGCTGGCCGCGGAGGGCGTGGGCTGACGGGACGCGCCGTCGTGGCGCCGGCTCGTCACGACGGCGCCGTCCCCGTTCGTCCGCCGGTGGCGGAACCTCTCGGCGCCCAGGGCCGTTGCGCTCAAGAGGCACGTCCCGCCGGGGAGGTGCACGATCACACTGACGGGGCACGGCCCGGGGCGCCTCACGAGGGGAGTGTGGTGTGAAGGGCAACGCGACGTCCGTGCACCGCAACGCGGCGCTGCTGTCCCTGGCGACGACGACGGCGGAGCGCGTCACCACCTCCGCGGACATCGACCGCCGGCTCGCTCCCGCGCTGGAGCGGCTGCGGCTGCCCACCGGCCTCCTGGAGCGCGTCGCCGGCGTCCACGAGCGCCGGAACTGGGGTTCCGGGCAGACCTTCGACGCCGCCGCCGTCGCCGCCGGCGAGAAGGCGCTCGCCGAGGCGGGCGTGGACCGCAGCGACGTCGGGATGGTCATCAACACCTCCGTCACGCGCAAGCACCTCGAGCCCTCGGTCGCGGTCCGGATCCACCACGGGCTCGGCATGCCGCCGTCGGCCGTGAACTTCGACCTCGCCAACGCCTGCCTGGGCTTCGTCAGCGGCATGACGCTCGCCTCCCAGCTCATCGACGCCGGGCAGATCCAGTACGCCGTCGTCGTCGACGGGGAGGACGCCGACGAGATCCAGGACGTGACGATCGACCGGCTCAACGGCCCCGACGTGACCCGCCGGGACTTCCTGCGCGAGTTCCCGACGCTGACCCTCGGCTCCGGGGCCGTCGCCGCGGTGCTCGGCCGGGCGGACGCCCATCCCGCGGGCCACCGGGTCCTCGGCGGGGTCACGCGCGCGGCCACCCAGTTCAACGAGCTGTGCGTGGGCGGCGTGAACGGGATGGTCACCGACGCCAAGGCCCTGCTGACCGGCGGGCTGGAGCTGGTCATGGCTGCGTGGAAGGAGGCCAGGGCCGACTGGAGCTGGTCCGCGATGGACCGCTACATCCTCCACCAGGTCTCGGACGTGCACACCGACGCGATCGTCAAGGCGGCCAAGCTCGACCGCTCGCGCGTCCCGCTGACCTACCCGAGGTTCGGCAACGTCGGCCCCGCCTCCATCCCCATGACGCTCGCGCACGAGGCGCCGTCGCTGGGCCCCGGCGACCGCGTGCTCCTCATGGGCGTCGGCTCGGGCATCAACACGGCCATGACGGAGATCGCCTGGTGACGAGCCCGCTCCCGGGCTCGGCCCGCTCGACGGCGCCCGCCTGCCTGCCCCCGCACGGGCTCGACGGCCTCGACCCGTCCCTCTCGCGCCTGGTCACGGCCGGGCCGGACGGGCGCACCTGGCACCTGCTCGACAACGCCGGCCACCTCGCCCGCCTCGGCGCCGCGCCGGTGGGCACCCTGCTGTGCGTGCACGGCAACCCCACGTGGTCCTACCTGTGGCGTCGCCTCCTCACCCAGGCCACCGCCCGGGCCGCGGCCGGCGGCGACGCGTGGCGCGTGGTCGCCGTCGACCAGCTCGAGATGGGCTGGTCGGAGCGCACCGGGCAGCGCCGTGACGTGCGGCAGCGCGCGGCGGACCTCGGCGACCTGACGGCGGCGCTCGCCCTGGCGGGGCCCGTGGTCACGGTCGGCCACGACTGGGGCGGGGCGATCAGCCTCGGGTGGGCCGTGGACCACCCTGACCTGCTCGCGGGCGTGGTCCTGCTCAACACCGCGGTGCACCAGCCCGAGCACCTGCCCGTCCCGGCGCCCCTGCGCCTCGCGCTGCGCCCGCGGGTCCTGGGGCCGGCGACCGTGGCCACGCCCGCGTTCCTCGAGACCACCCTCGCGCTGGCACGCCCCCGCCTGGCGGCGGCGGTCCGCGAGGCGTACCGCGCCCCCTACCGCGGTGCGGGCCGCCGCGGCGGGATCGGCGGGTTCGTCGCCGACATCCCCGTGGACGCCACGCACCCGAGCGCGGCGGAGGTCGACCGCATCGCCGACGGCGTGCGCGGGCTCCGCGTCCCGGCCCTGCTGCTGTGGGGCCCGGGCGACCCGGTGTTCGGCGACCAGTACCTCGAGGACCTCGTCGACCGGCTGCCCCACGCGGACGTGCACCGCTACGAGGGCGCCGGGCACCTGGTCGCCGAGGACGTCGACTACGCGGGCGCGGTGCTCGACTGGCTCTCGGGTGCGGGTGCGGGTGCGGGTGCGGGTGCGGGTGCGTCGGCCGTCGCGTCGCCGACCGACCCGCCGACCCAGCCCTACCGCCCGCTCTGGCACCACCTCGACGAGCAGCGGCACAGCGGCGAGACGGCCCTGGTCGACATGGCGCCGCCCGGCGGGGGCGGCCCGCGCGTGGTCAGCTGGTCGCTGCTCGCCCGGCGCGTGCGCGAGCTCGCCGCCGGGCTGGCCGCCGT
>NZ_JACEXH010000132.1:0-9591 GCF_014525465.1 Actinotalea sp. JY-7885
CGGCCGCGGGACGCGCCGGCGCGCGCCGGCTCGGCCGCGAGCGCGAGGTCGCCGACACCCACGAGTGCGACCTCGTCCGCGAGGGACGGCTCCGGGAAGCGCACGATCTCCGCGAGCCCGTCCGCGGTGACGACGGTGTCGGCGACCGCGCGGTACGCCGCGGCGGCGGGCGAGGCGGTGATGATGGTGACCTTGCGGTCCGCCGCACGCCACCGCAGGGCGAGCGGCGTGAAGTCGGCGTCCGCCGACATCAGGACGAACTCGTCGTAGTGCGTGGACGCCGCGAGCGCGTCGACGGCGTCGAGCACGAGGCTGATGTCGGCGCTGCTCTTGCCCTGCTGGGTCAGCGACGGGCAGTCGACCACCTGGAAGCCGGCGCGCGTGAAGTTCGGCCGGAACTGCGAGAACACGGACGGATTGAGGTAGCAGGCCCGGACCAGGAAGCGCCGCGTGAAGTCGCCGTCGGCGTCGCTGCCGGTCTCGAGCGCGGACAGCCAGTGACCCGGCTGGCTCGCGAAGGCCTCGGCGGCCGCGGGGTCCAGGCGCCGCAGTCCGATGTAGACGTTGTCGAAGTCGACGAACAGCGCGCAGCGCAGTCGTCGACCGTTCTCGGGGTACGCGATGTCGGTGCTCACCGGTGCATCCTCTCGTGCCCGGCCCGATCGCGGCACCGCGACCCCCTGGTTACGGTGGCCCGACGGCGCGCCGGCCACCCGTCACGCGCGCCGCACCCACCGAGGAGCAACCCGTGGCGCAGCCGACCATCGCCCTCCAGCTCGTCCAGATGCTGCGTGCCGCGGGCGTCGAGCGCGTCTACGGCGTGGTCGGCGACAGCCTCAACCCCGTCGTCGACGCCATCCGCCGGACCGACGGGATCGAGTGGGTCCACGTGCGCAACGAGGAGGCGGGCGCGTTCGCGGCCGCCGCCGAGGCCCAGATCACGGGCCGGCTCGCGGTGTGCGCGGGCAGCTGCGGGCCCGGCAACACCCACCTCGTCCAGGGCCTGTACGACGCGCAGCGCAGCGGCGCCCCGGTGCTGGCGATCGCGTCGCACATCCAGTCCGCCGAGATCGGGACGGGCTTCTTCCAGGAGACGCACCCCGACCGCACGTTCCAGGACTGCAGCGAGTGGTGCGAGATCGTCACGGCCGAGCAGATGCCGCGCGCCGCGCGCATCGCGATCCAGACCGCGCTGGGCCGCCGCGGCGTGTCGGTGATGGTCCTGCCGGGCGACGTCGCCGGCATGCCCGCCACGGACCCGGTGCCGCCGAGCGTCCTCGCCCCCGGCCCGTCCCCCGTCGCGCCGCCGCCCGAGCAGGTCCGGGCCCTCGCCGACGCCATCAACGCCGCGGGCACCGTCACGCTGTTCTGCGGCGCGGGCACCCGCGACGCGCACGCCGAGGTGATGCAGCTCGCCGGCGCCGTCCACGCCCCGGTCGCGCACGCGCTGGGCGGCAAGGAGTGGATCCAGTACGACAACGCCTTCGACGTCGGCATGAGCGGGCTCCTCGGGTACGGCGCCGCGCACAAGGCGACGCACGAGGCGGACCTCCTGGTGCTCCTGGGCACCGACTTCCCGTACGCGAACTTCCTGCCCCAGCGGCGCACGGCCCAGGTCGACGCCGACCCGGCGCGCCTGGGCCGCCGCACCCCGCTCGACGTCGCCGTCGTCGGCGACGTCGGCGCGACCATCCGGGCGCTTCTGCCGCTCCTGGAGCCGAAGAGCGACCGCCGGTTCCTCGACGAGATGCTGCGCGCGCACGCGAGCGCGCTCGAGAAGGTCGTCGGCGCCTACGCCCGCGAGGTGCCCACGATGCGCCCGATCCACCCGGAGTACGTCGCGGCGCAGCTCGACGACCTCGCGGCGGACGACGCCGTCTTCACGGTGGACACCGGCATGTGCAACGTCTGGGCGGCCCGGTACCTCACGCCGAACGGGCGGCGCCGCGTCATCGGCTCCTTCCGGCACGGCAGCATGGCCAACGCCCTGCCCCACGCGATCGGCGCCCAGCTCGCCGACCGCTCGCGGCAGGTCGTGAGCATGTCGGGCGACGGCGGCCTCGCGATGCTCCTCGGCGAGCTGCTCACCGTGCGCCTGCACCGGCTCCCGGTCAAGATCGTCCTGTTCAACAACGCGTCGCTCGGCATGGTCAAGCTCGAGATGATGGTCGACGGGATGGTCGAGTTCGAGACCGACCACGAGCCCGTGGACTTCGCGGCGATCGCGCGCGGCATGGGCATCGAGGCGCTCCGCGTCGAGGACCCGGCGCAGGTGCGCGACGCCCTCGCCGACGGCCTCGCGCGGCCCGGTGCCGTGCTGATGGAGTTCGTCACCGACGCCAACGCGCTCTCGATCCCGCCGGCGATCACGGCCGAGCAGGTCAAGGGGTTCGCGCTGTCCGCGAGCAAGACGATCCTCGGCGGCGGGGTCGGCACGATGATCGACCTCGCGCGCGCCAACCTGCGCAACGTCCCGCGTCCCTAGCGCGGCGCCCGCGCGCCCATCACCCAGTCGAGCTCGCGCGCCAGGAGCGCCCGGCGTGACGCGCTCGCGTACGAGCGCACGTCGTGGCCCAGCGCGTCGTACAGGACGCGGTGCGGTCCGGGAGCGGCCCACACCACGGGGTGGTCGACGCCGTCGTGCCGCGTCGTCAGGAGCACCCGCGCACCACGCACCTCGAGATCGCAGTACTGCTCGTCGACCGCGACGACCTCGGCCAGGCCGCGGGTCACCCGATGGTCGGCGTCCCGGACGGCGAACCTCGCCTCGGCGAGCGGCGGGTGCCACGACCGGGCGGTCCAGCTGCCACCCAGCAGCGCGGCCCATCGCGGGTCGTCGGCGAACGTGCTCGCCGCCTGGTGCAGGCCCAGCACGCCGGTCCCGGCCGCCACGAGGGCGTGCAGGCGGTCGTGGAAACCGCGCCAGGCGGCGTCGTCGCCGTCGAAGTCCGGGTCCGAGCGCCCCCGCCCCGCGTTGACGACCACCGCCCGGAGCGCGTCGACGTCGTCGAGCGCGTCCGGGAAGGTGCTCCGCAGGCGGGCGTCGACGCCCTGCTCACGCAGAGCGTCGACCACCAGGGCCGACGTCGCGGCGTGGTCGTGCCACGGGTCCTCGTACCGTCCGCGTCCGGTCAGGACGAGCACCTGCGCTGCCACGCCCCGACCCTAGGCCCTGCGGGAGTCCGCCTTCTCGGGCTCCGGCACCACCATGCCCTGCGCGTGCGGCGTCGTGACCTCGGTGCCGCCCGCCTCGGTCGTCGCCGCGGCGGCGACCTCGGGGGCCTCCCGGTGCAGCGTCTGGCGCAGCGGGATCTGCTTGACCAGGAGCGAGGCCACCAGCGCGATGGCGACCAGCGGGATGGACAGCAGGAACACGTCGTGCAGCGCGTCGGCGAGCCCCTGACGTACCGCGACGGCGATCACGTCCGGCAGCTGGGCCAGGACGGTCGGGTCGAGGACCGCGCCCGCGTCGATGCCCTCGACCGGCAGGGCCGCGGCCGCGCCCTCGGGCAGGTGCGCCGGGATGGACGTCGCCAGGCGCGAACCCATGATCGTGCCCAGGACCGCGATCCCCACGGTGCCGCCGGTGCTGCGGAAGAACTGGGTGGAGGCCGTCGCGACCCCGAGGTCACGCCGGTCGACGGCGTTCTGCACGACCAGCGTGTAGGTCTGCTGCGCGGCTCCCAGGCCGGCGCCGATGACGACCATCGCGAGGGCCAGCTGCAGGCCGGACGAGCCGTAGTGGACCCGGGTGAGCAGCCAGAAGCCGACGAGCATGACGGCGGTGCCCCCCACGATGAAGGGCTTGTAGCGGCCCCACCGCGTGGTGAGGAGGCCGACGACCATGCCCACGACGATCATGGCGGCGCTCATCGGGATGATGATCAGGCCCGAGTCGGTGGCACTGACGCCGAGCACGCCCTGGGCGTACACGGGGATGTAGAAGATCGCCCCGAACATGCCGGTCGCGACGAAGAACGAGGCCACGTTCGACCACGTGAAGATGGAGTTGCGGAACAGGCGCAGCGGGATGACCGGCTCCTCGGCCGTGCGCTCGACGGCGATGAACGCCGCGAGGAGCACCGCGCCGAGGGCGAAGAGGCCGACGACCTGGGCGGAGTCCCACGGGTAGGTGGTGCCGCCCCAGGACGTGGCGAGCAGGATCGCCACGAGCGCGGCCGAGAGGGTCACGAAGCCCGCATAGTCGATCTTGGCCCGGCGCTGGACGTGCGGCGGGTGGAGGAAGCGCACGATGAAGGCGAGCGCGACGACGCCGATCGGCAGCGTCGCGAAGAACAGCCACCGCCAGCCCCACGCGTCGGTGATCGAGCCACCCACGAGCGGCCCGGCGATCGAGGTGAGCCCGAAGACGGCACCCATGTAGCCCTGGTACTTGCCGCGCTGGCGCGGCGGGATGATGTCGCCGATCACGGTCTGCGACAGCGTCATCAGGGCGCCCATGCCGAGGCCCTGGACCGCGCGGGCACCGACGAGCCACCAGAAGTCCTGGGCGAGCCCGGAGAGCAGCGATCCGACCATGAAGACCGCCAGGCCGCCGAGGTAGAAGCCGCGGCGACCGTACAGGTCGGAGAGCTTGCCGACGATCGGGACGACGACGGCGGAGACGAGCATGGCGGCCGTGGCCAGCCAGCTGTAGTGCTCCATGCCGCCGAGCTCGGCGACGATGATGGGCATCGCCGGCGAGACGATGGTCTGGCTGATCGACGCGACGAGCATGCCCAGCATGAGGCCGATGAAGACCTTCCGCGTGGCCGGGTCGAGCTTCGTCGTCAGTGGTGCTGTCGTGCGGTGGGGCATCGCGTCGGCGCGCGTGTCGGGCATGGATCTCCTCGGGGTGAGCCGCCACGGTACGCGCGTTTTTGCGGTTGCTGCAACTTCGCAACTGATGCACTTTTGCAGAAGATGCACCACGAGTACCCTGGTGGGCATGGAGACCGCCGTGGCGCCGCCCGAGCCCACCCTGCGCGAGCGCAAGAAGCGCAGCACGCGCCGGGCGCTGCGGCTGGCAGCCCTCACGCTCGTCGCGGAGCGTGGCCTCGACCACGTCACGACGGACGACATCGCCGCGGCGGTCGACGTCTCCCCCCGCACCTTCTTCAACTACTTCGCGGGCAAGGAGGACGCCCTCGTCGGCAACGACCCGGAGCTCGGCGAGCAGCTCGCGGCCCAGCTCCTGGCACGCCCGGCCGACGAGGAGCCGCTCGAGTCGCTGCGGGCGGTGCTCTGCGACTACGCCCTCACGGTGTCGATCGACGAGCGCTTCTGGTCGCTGCGGCTGCGGGTGCTGGAGGCGCACCCGCACCTGCGCGCGGCGCTGGCCGGGGCCTCGGCCGACCTCGACCGCACGCTCACCGCGGCGGTCAGGGCCAGGCTCGGCGCCAGCGAGAACGACCTCTACCCCGCGCTCCTCGTCGCCGTCACCTCGAGCGCGGTGCGCACCGCCCTGTGGCACTCGCGCACCATGGGCAGGCCCTTCCCCGACGTCGTCGAGGAGGTCCTCGACACGCTCGCGGCGGGCCTCCCGGCGCCCCGGGGCTGAGCCGCCCGGACCTACCCCTCGCGGACCTCGCCCGAGCCCTCGACGTCGGCGCTGACCTGGGCGCCGCCGGTGTACGTCAGGTCGCCGCTGCCCCGGATCGTCGCGCTGAGCGCGTCGGAGACGTCGACCTCGGCGTCTCCCGACCCCTCCAGCACCACCACGGCGTCCTCGCTCTCGAGCGAGGACCCGTCGAAGCCGCCGGAGCCGCGGATGGTGGTGACCTGGCGCAGCGCGACGCCGCTCAGCTCGACGTTCCCCGAACCCTCGATCTCGACCTCCAGCGCCTCCACGTCGACGTCGTGGACGGTGACGTCCCCGGAACCCCGCACCTCGACGGTCAGGCTCTCGGCCGTGGCGGCGCCCGCCTCGACGTCGCCGGACCCGAGCACGCGGATCGCGTCGAGCGCGCTCAGCACGAGCTGGTAGTCGATGTCACCCGTCACGTTCACGCCGTCGTTCGAGCCCAGGACCAGGACGCCGTCGCGGACCTCGCTCGTGAGCCGGTCCATGACCCGGTCCCCGGCGGTCACGGTGAGGGACGTCTCCTCGCCGAGCTCGATCACGAGGTCGCCCGAGGTCTCGAGCGAGACGGCCGTCACCTCCGCGAGCCCGTCGACGTCCCTGTCCTCGGTCGTCCGGTCGCCGCCGAAGCCGATCCCGCACGCCCCCAGGAGCAGGCCTGCCGTGATGACGCCGGTCGTGATGCTGAAGGTCCTGCACGCTGTCATGTCGTCCTCTGTCTGTCGGCCCGGCCCGCCGTCGGGGCCCGGTCGCCCGTCCCGGGCAGGTCGAGCCTGGCAGCGCGGCACCACCCGCGGCATCGGGTTCTCCCCCCACTGACCCCTGAGATGACCCTGAGCCGGCTCGCCGGGCGGGTGCGCGGACCCCGTGTGAACCTGGACGGCACACGCCGACGGAGGGAGCCCCATGCGCGCGATGGTGTACCGCGGTCCGTACAAGCTGCGGGTCGAGGAGAAGGACATCCCCCGGATCGAGCACCCGAACGACGCCATCGTCCGCGTGACGCTGGCGGCGATCTGCGGCTCGGACCTGCACCTGTACCACGGCCTCATGCCGGACACCCGGGTGGGCCACACCTTCGGCCACGAGTTCGTCGGGGTCGTCGACCAGGTCGGCCCGTCCGTGCAGAACCTCAGGGTCGGCGACCGCGTCATGGTGCCGTTCAACATCTACTGCGGCTCGTGCTTCTTCTGCGCGCGCGGCCTGTTCTCCAACTGCCACAACGTCAACCCGAACGCGACGGCCGTCGGCGGCATCTACGGCTACTCGCACACCACGGGCGGCTACGACGGCGGGCAGGCCGAGTACGTCCGCGTGCCCTTCGCCGACGTCGGGCCGGCCGTGATCCCCGACTGGATGGCCGACGAGGACGCCGTGCTCATGACGGACGCCCTCGCCACGGGGTACTTCGGCGCCCAGCTGGGCGACATCCACGAGGGCGACGTCGTCACGGTGTTCGGCGCCGGTCCCGTCGGGCTCTACGCGGCGAAGTCCGCGTGGCTCATGGGCGCCGGGCGCGTCATCGTCGTCGACCACCTCGACTACCGCCTGGAGAAGGCCCGCACGTTCGCGCACGCCGAGACGTACAACTTCGCGGAGTACGACGACATCGTCGTCGAGATGAAGCGGGCCACCGACCACCTCGGCGCCGACGTCTGCATCGACGCGGTGGGGGCCGAGGCCGACGGGAACCTGATCCAGCACGTCACCGGCGCGAAGCTCAAGCTCCAGGGCGGCTCCCCCGTCGCCCTCAACTGGGCGATCGACTCCGTCCGCAAGGGCGGGACCGTCTCGGTCATGGGCGCCTACGGACCCATCTTCAGCGCCGTGAAGTTCGGCGACGCCGTCAACAAGGGCCTCACGCTGCGCATGAACCAGTGCCCCGTGAAGCGCCAGTGGCCGCGGCTGTTCGAGCACGTGCGCAACGGCTACCTGACCCCGAGCGACATCGTCACCCACCGGTTCCCGCTCGAGGAGATCGGCGAGGCCTACCACCTGTTCTCCGCCAAGCTCGACGGCTGCATCAAGCCGCTCATCGTCCCCACCGCCGCCTGACCCCACCGGCCGACCCGAAGGAGCGCACCATGGCCTACACCGCCGCCAAGCCGCCGCTGCCCGAGACGCCCGAGCAGCTGCGCGCCCGCATCCCGGGCTGGGGCGCGGACCTCGACCCCCGCGACCGGCCCTCGGTCCCCCGGGAGGTGCCGGGCATCGAGACCGGGGCCCACTGGGAGTTCCCCGAGCGCCAGCCTGGCGCCGAGGGACGCGAGCGCTCGATCGAGCACGCGTTCGTGACGCCCGTCTTCGGGACGGTCCAGCCGCTCAAGGGGCTCTCGGGCGTGATCCGGCGCAGGGCGTACGCGCAGTACAGCGAGGCCCGCGCCGCCCACTGGCTGCTGCTCATCGCGGCCGACCGGGTCGACGCCGTCGAGAGCCACCTCACCTCGCTGGTCCGGCTACGCCCGGACAACCCGATCACCGAGACGGGGATGAAGGCCGAGCTCGCGCACGGGAAGGACCGGTTCACGGATCGCACGCGCGTCGACACGGTGCACCACGCCCTCGACCCGGTGATCGTCGCCGGGCCGTGGATCATCGCGGCCGGCCTGGCGTTGATGGGCGTGAAGGCGCTGCAGCGGCGCATCGGCTGACGTCGGTCGCCGCGCGGTCCGCCGGCACCTCGCGCATGCTGGGACGACACCCGAGGTGGCGTGCGACCCACGCCTCCCCCGCCGACGAGGGAGATGCCATGACGACGAAGGTCGAGAAGACTGTCCTGGTCAACGTGCCGCTGAGCGTCGCGTACAACCAGTGGACGCAGTTCGAGGACTTCCCGCACTTCATGAGCGGCGTCAAGAAGGTCACCCAGACCTCCGACGACACGCTGCACTGGGTGGTCGAGATCGCCGGCGTCAAGCGCCAGTGGGACGCTCGCATCCTCGAGCAGGTGCCGGACCGCAAGATCGCGTGGGCCGCGACCGAGGGCGTGACCAACGCCGGCGCGGTGACCTTCGAGGACGTCGGTGGCGGGCAGACGCAGATCCACCTGTCGCTCGAGTACGAGCCCACGGGTCTGGTCGAGAAGGTCGGCGACAAGCTGCACGTGGTGGAGAACCGCGCCGAGCACGACCTCGAGCGCTTCAAGACGTTCATCGAGGCGGAGGGCTACGCGACCGGCGCGTGGCGCGGCTCGGTGAACGAGGGCGCGACGATCGGGTCGCCGGGCGTCGAGGCGGCCGTGCCGTCCGAGGGCGACTCCGGCAAGGCCGGCCTCTCCGGCAAGGCCGTGGCGGCGGGCATCGGCCTCGCGGCCGGTGCCGCGGCGGCCGCCGTCGCGAGCGCGACCCCGCGCAGCGAGCGCGATGCGGAGGTCGAGGTCGAGGTCGAGGCCGTGGAGGTCGACGTCGTCGTACCGGTCGAGCCCGTGACCACCGCGGCCCCGGCGGCCCCGGCGGCCACCGACCCGCTGGCGACCGACCCGCTGGTGAGCCTGACCGACGAGCACCCGGCCCAGGGCGACACCCGCCTCTGACACGTCGCGACGTCCCGAGGGGAGCGGCCACCCGGCCGCTCCCCTCGGTCGTGCCGGGGCCGAGCGCGGTGCGATGCTCGGGGGATGACCGGCCCGGACCTGGACGCGCTCGCGGCGACGCTGCGCGCGGCGGGCTGCGTCTTCGCGGAGGAGGAGGCAGCCCTCCTCGCGGACGCCGCCACCGACGGCGGGGCGCTCGCCGACCTCGTCGCGCGACGCGTCGCCGGCGAGCCGCTGGAGCAGGTGCTCGGGTGGGTGGCGTTCGCGGGGCTCCGGATCGCGGTCGAGCCGGGCGTCTTCGTCCCGCGGCGGCGCAGCGAGCTGGTCGTGCGCGAGGCGCTGCGCCTGCTGGGCGAGGGCGAGGCCCGGGACGGCGCCCGCCGGCCCGTCGTGGTCGACCTGTGCTGCGGGGCCGGGGCGCTCGGTGCCGCGGTGGCGGCGTCCGCCGAGGTCGAGCTCCACGCCGCCGACGTCGACC
>NZ_JACEXH010000133.1:0-9469 GCF_014525465.1 Actinotalea sp. JY-7885
GCCGCGCCGGCCGGCGGACGCGCGGGGCGCGCGGCGCCGCCGCGAGCCTGACCTGCTCCTGGCGGTACTCGACCTCGGCCCACAGGGCCGGTCCCCACATCGTGCTGCTCATCGTGACCTCCCCGTCCGGCGCCGTGCCGGTTCGAGCCCTCACACTGGTGCTGAGGCCCGGGCGGGCGGATCGGTCGGTCGTCGGGTCCCCGGGGGTCGGCCGCGCGGACGCGGCGCTGAGGTGGGGCCCTGCTCGCCTGAGGTACCTCAGGCGAGCGGTGCGCTCAGGACGCGGTGGGTGCCTCAGACGCGGTGGGTGCTCTCAGGACGCGTACCGCGCGGCCGAGCGCGCGCGACGCTTCTCGGCCTCGACCTCGCGGTCCTTGGCCGGGGCGTGGGTGACGAGGTCCTCGAGCAGGTGCCGGGTGGCGTGCGCGACCTCGGCGACCGCCCGGTCGAACACCTCGCGGTTGGCCTGCGAGGGCTTGGTCGTCCCGCTCACCTTGCGCACGTACTGCAGCGCCGCCGCGTGGACCTCGTCGTCCGTCGTGGCCGGCTCGAAGTTGTGCAGGGGGCGGATGTTGCGGCACATGCCTCGACAGTAGGACGGCGCCGCGGACGTGTCAGCCCCCCGCCCGCGCCGCCGGTACCGTCGGCGCATGCAGCCTCTGGACGTGGTGCGGTGGGGGATCATCGGCGTCGGCGACGTGACGGAGGTCAAGAGCGGGCCGGGCTTCCAGCAGGCCGAGGGCTCGGAGCTCGTCGCGGTGATGCGGCGCGACGGCGCCAAGGCGGCCGACTACGCCCGTCGTCACGGCGTGCCCCGCTGGTACGACGACGCCGACGCGCTCCTCGCGGACCCCGACGTCGACGCGGTCTACGTCGCGACGCCGCCCGACTCGCACCGCGACTACACGGCGCGCGCGGCGGCCGCCGGCAAGCCGGTCTACGTCGAGAAGCCGATGGCCCGCACCGCGGACGAGTGCCGGACCATGATCCGTGCCTGCGACGCGGCCGACGTCCCGCTCTTCGTCGCCTACTACCGCCGCGCCATGCCGCGCTTCGCCACGGTCGCCACGCTCCTGGCCGACGGCGCGATCGGCGACGTCCGCGCCGTCACGCTGCTGACGACGTCGGGCGGCGTGTGGGACCCCGCGCACCTGCCCTGGCGCGTGCGGCCCGAGATCTCCGGCGGTGGGCTCTTCGTCGACCTCGGCTCGCACACCCTGGACCTCGTGGACCACCTGCTCGGGCCGCTCGGCGACGTGCAGGGCCGGGCCGTGAACGTGGCCGGGCAGTACCCGGCCGAGGACACCGTGACCATGACGTTCCGCGCGGGCGCCGACGTCGAGGGCACGGGCCTGTGGTGCTTCGCGGCCGAGGAGCGCACCGACGAGGTGAGCCTCGTGGGCTCGCGCGGGACGCTGCGCTTCTCCACCTTCGGCGACGAGCCGCTCCGGCTCACGACGGCGACCGGCACGCGGGAGATCGAGGCACCGCGACCCGCGACGGTCCAGCTCCCGCTCATCCGCACCGTCGTCGACGCGCTGCGCGGCACGGGGGAGTGCCCCAGCACCGGCCGCACCGCGTTGCGCACGTCCGAGGTGATCGACACGGTGCTGGCCGACTACCGGGACCGGATGGCGCTCGGTTCCTGAAGGGCGCTCCCGGTGGTCCACACTGGTGCGGTGAGCGAGAGCATGACCGAGCCGGTCAGTGCGGCCCTGCGGGACGCGAAGGCGCGGGCCCGCTCGACCCACTACACGGTGGGCACCGTCCACACGGACCCCGACGGGACGGTCTGGTTGCCCTGCTCGTGCGGCACCGTGCTGCGCAACGGCCCCACGTGGACCCTGGACGAGCACGTGCGCCTGCACCGCGCCGAGGCCAAGTACCTCGAGCTGTCGGCGGCAGCGCCCCCCGGCATCCCGCGCCTGATCAGCCTGCCGTGAGCGCACCCGACCCCGCCGGCCTGCTCGGCCGCTCGTTCGCGGGCGTGCTGTTCGACATGGACGGCACGCTCATCTCGTCGGTCGAGGCCATCGTCCGCGCCTGGACCACCATGGCGCACGAGTACGGCATCCCGCCCGACCGCTTCGGCGACGTCCACGGCATCCCCACGCGCCGCCTGGTCGATCTCCTGCTGGCCCACCTCGCGGAGCCCGAGCGCGAGACGGCCTACGCGCGGGTGCTCGAGCTCGAGCTCGGCGACGTCGCCGGGATCACCGTGCTTCCCGGGGCCGTCGAGGCCCTCCAGCTGCTCGCGCCGCTCGGCCTGTGCGCGATCGTCACGTCCTGCACGCGCGACGTCGCCGTCGCGCGTCTGGCGGCGGCGGGGCTGCCGGTCCCGGCGGCCCTGGTGACCGTGGACGACGTCGTGCGGGGCAAGCCCGACCCGGAGCCGTTCCGCCTGGGCGCCGACCGGCTCGGCGTGGAGCCGGCGCACTGCCTGGTCGTCGAGGACGCGACGTCGGGCATCGCCGCAGGCCGCGCGGCGGGTGCGGCGACGGTCGGTCTGCTGACGACGACGCCCGGGATCGACGCGGACCTCGTGGTCCCGGACCTCGCGGCGCTGCGGTTCGCGGTGGCGGCCGACGGCCGGGTCCGGATGGGGCTGGCGTGAGCGGCGACACGCGGAGGAATCCGCGAGAAGAGGTGCCGGTCGGCCGGATCTGGCAGGCTCGGCGCGCCGCCCATGGCGGCATGCACCAGGCTGGGGGTGCCGCCGAACGGGTGACACCCATGACCGACCGACGACCGATCGACCGTGCTGGGAGGGTGCAGTGAGCCGCGACCGCGCTCGCCGGACCTCGTCGGGCAGCACCCTGCGCCTCGTCGGCCAGGACGCGGGCCCCGACGCCGCCGGCGTGCGGGTGCCCGACGCCGCTGCGGTCGACGTCGGCGAGGACGGTGCGACGGCGATCGTCCTGCCCGGCCAGCGCCAGTCGGTCGGCATGGGCCGCCACTGGGTGGTGCGCACGGCCGCTGCGGGTGGCGTGGTGGGCATGGCGAACCAGGTGGTCGAGCTGCTCTCGAGCGAGCTGCTGGCCAACGCCGTGCTCCACGGGCTCGAGGGCGGCGCCGTCGGGGTGCAGGTGCGGATCACGCCCGCGCTCGTGCGCGTCTCGGTGAGCGACGGCGGCGGGCTGTCGCCCGTCGTCCTGCACCGGGAGCCGTCGGCGCCCGACGGCCGCGGGATGGCGATCGTCGAGGCGATGTCGAGCCGCTGGGGCGTCGACGCGCACGCCGAGGGCGGCAAGACGGTGTGGTTCGAGCTCGACCTGGACGACTTCTGAGCGCCACGCAGGCCCCCGTCGAGACCGACGCCGGCCCGCGGCGCCACCCGGCGTCCATCGTCCCCGCCGTTCTCGTCGCGGGAGGGGGCCTGGCCCTCTTCGGCCTGCAGCAGGCGCTCGTGGGCTGGGCGCTCCTGGGCGCCGCGCTGCTCGCAGCAGCGCTCGTGGGGCGCGCGGTGGGCCACCTCGGGCTGCTGCGGGACCTCGCGCTCGTGGTCCTCGGCCTGGGCATCATGAGCGCGGTGCCCGTCAACACGGACGTCAGCAACGCCCACATGCTCGCCATGGGGACAGCGATGATCCTCGCGGTCGCCCTGCCGTACCTGGTCTCGCGGTTCGTCTACCGCGACCACGCGATCCGCTTCCCCCTGCGCGCGGGGCGCTGGACGCGCTTCGAGAAGGTCTGGCTCGTCGCCGTCGTCGTCATCGGCTACGCGGTGCTGCCCGTCTACATGATCCGCACCGGGGTCTACGAGAACTGGCCGGCGGTCGAGGACCCCGAGGGCGTCGCGCGCCTGTTCCTCGGCACCAACGTGCTCGGCATCTGGGACGAGCTGTTCTTCATCTGCACGTGCTTCACGCTCCTGCGCCGGCACCTGCCGTGGTGGCAGGCGAACCTCGTGCAGGCGGTGCTGTTCACGTCCTTCCTGCACGAGCTGGGCTTCCACGCCTGGGGCCCGTGGCTCATCTACCCGTTCGCGCTGATCCAGGGCTACACGTTCAAGGTCACGCGCTCGCTGACGTACATCGTGTGCGTGCACCTGCTCTTCGATCTGATCCTGTTCCTGGTGCTGCTGCACGCCCACCAGCGGGACTGGGTGCCCTTCTTCGTCTACTGAGCGGCTCGGGGCGGCGCGCGGCGCCGGACGTGCGAAGGGCCCGGCACCCTGCGGGTGCCGGGCCCTCGTCACACGGGCGTCAGGTCAGGACCGTCCCCCTCGCCGGACCACCGTCAGCTCGTGCTCCGCCGTCGCCGGCGCCACCTGGGCGTTGCCCGAGTAGGCCACCGTCAGGTGGTGCGTGCCCACCGACAGGTTCGACGGCAGCCGGACGAGCGCCACGCCCGTGCGGCCCAGCGTGACCACCGGTCCGGAGGCCAGGACGCGGCTGCCCTCGCGCACCTCGAGCGTGCCCGTCGGCCGAGGGCCGCCGGTGATCACGAGGCCCGTGACGAGCGCGAGCTGGCCCTGGCGGACCTGGCTCGGCGCGCCCACCAGGAGGTGCGACGCCGCGCGCGCCGCCACCTGGACGGTCACCACCTCCGAGGAGGACCCGAGCCACCGCGCACTGTCCGGCGCGTAGACCGCCTGCAGCGCGTGGCTCCCGGCCGCCAGGGTCGCCGTGGCCGTCGCGACCCCGCCGGACACGCCCGCCGACGCGACCTCGGTGGTCCCGTCGAGGAACGTCACGGTCCCCGTCGCCTCGGGCGGTGCCACCGTCGCCGTCAGCGTCAGCGGCGAGCCCTCGGTGCGCGTCCCGGCGACGGCGAGCGTCGTCGTCGTCGGCGTGCTCAGCGGGGCGGTGACGTCGACGACCTGCGCGCGCCGGCCGTCGGGGTTGGCGTTGTGCAGCACGAGCAGCTGCGCGTCGCCGCTCGTCGCGGCGCGGTGCACCGTGACCGTGGCCCCGTCGCCGGCCTCGAACCACAGCGAGTCCGGCGTCGTGCCCTCGAACCAGAACGGCGGCGCATACGGGTCGGCGCTGAACGGCTCGACCACGTCCGTGTCGCCGCCCGCGCCGGGCGCGTACGCCGAGGACGTGGCGACCCGGAAGGTCGGCACCTGCCCGGGCTCCACGACGCCCGCCAGCGGGATCGGCACCACCAGGACGTCGTTGTCGAAGACCGTCGACAGCTCGTCCGACCACGCCCCGTTGACGGGCAGGATGTCGACGACCTGGCCGACGTCGTAGCCGCCCGCGGGGTCGGGGACCAGCGTGTAGCTCGCCGCGACGGTGAGGTCGGTCTCGGGGGAGAGCTTCTGGACGGCCGTCTCCAGGTCCCACACGCCGTCGCCGTCGACGTCCGTCTGGACGTACGGCACGACGGAGGCGGTGCCCAGGTTGGCCCACTCGCCCTCGGTCGCGATGCCGATGCCGATGGTGCCGCCGGTCGGGTCCTCGCCGGCCGCCGCGAGCTGCGGCGCCGTCGAGGAGAAGCCGACGTAGCGGATGTCACCCGCGCCGATCGACGAGTCCGACGTGCCGGCGCCCGAGGGGTCGGCCTCGAGCTGCGGGCTCGTCGCCACGAGGGTCATGGGCGCGACGTACGACGCCCAGCCCGGCGTGGTCACGCTGCGGCCCGTCACCGTGAGTGGCGCCGTGGTGGCGGCCTCGTCGGCGAAGGTCACGGGCGCCGCGGTGAGGTCGCTGACCGGCCGCGGTGCGGCGTGCACCGGGACCCGGAGCTCGGGCCCCTCCTCCGGGGTCAGGACCAGGCGCCCCGACAGCGTCGTGACGAAGTCGCGCGGCACCCCCGACGCGAGCGGTTCGGACGTCGGGTCGAGGTCCCGCGTGAGCCCGGCCGGGTCGACCGTCAGCGTGAGCGTCACGACGGCGTCGTCGTCCGGGGCGACCGTGACCGAGGCCGGCGAGGCCGTGATCGACGCGCTGCCCGCGGTCGTCGCGGTCGAGACCGAGGTCGCATAGGTCCGCGGCTCGTCGCCGGTGTTGCGCACCGTGACCGTGCGCCGCTCGACGACCGTCTCGGCGGCCACGTCGACCACGCCGAACGTGACCGAGACGAGCTCGGGGTCCTGCGACGCGTACGCGATGACCTCGGCCCGCGACGCGTCGAGCGCGTCGACGCGTCCGGAGCCGACCCGCTCGGGGCCGTACACCGGGCCGGAGCGGTCGGGGCCGGAGTAGACGTCGTGCGTCGCGGTGTTCATGACGGCGGCCTTGACCTGCTCGGGCTCCCAGCCGCCGTGCTGCTCCACCACGAGCGCCGCGATGCCCGCCACGTGCGGCGTCGCCATCGACGTGCCCGAGATCGTCAGGACGTCGTCGCCCGTGCCGGACGCCGCCGAGGCGATGCGCGTCCCGGGCGCCGCGACGTCCGGCTTGACGATGCCGAGCGAGCCGTGGACGCCGCGCGAGGACCCGGCCGCGAGCGTGTCGCCGTATGTGGGGTCGTCGACGAACGCCGCGTTGGCGAGCGACGGACCCAGGTGCACGACGAGCGTGCCGGCGCGCACCTCGGCCGCCAGGGCGTCGGTCTCCGGTGCGGTGAGCTGCGCCCCCGGGATCTGCGGGTTGCCCGAGATGCCCGCCGCGAAGACCGGCAGCTCGGTGCCGATGAGCACGCCCACCGCACCCGCGGCCGTGGCGTTGTTCCACCGTGCCACCGACCCGCACGCGCGGGACGCGTCGTCGTCGTCCCACCACAGCCATGCGATCTTGCCCGTGACCGCGGCCGACTCCTCCGCGGTGAACGCCCGGCACCCGTCGAACTCGCCGATGTAGGCGACCGGCGCGGTGACGTCCTCACCGCCCGCGTACTCGATCGAGTTCTGGGCGGCGTGCAGGCCCACCAGGGCCGGGTCGGCGGCCTCGACGACCTCGACCGCGTCGAAGGTCTGCGTGTCCGCGACCGAGTTCGCGACCGTCAGCGACGTGCGGGCGTTGCCGGGGCTGCCGCCCACGTCGGTGATGTCGCCCGCGTTGCCCGATGCGATGACCGACAGCACGCCGAGGCGGCTCAGCTCGTCGATGAACCGGTTCTCGGGGTCGTCGGCCGGGCTGGCGTCCGAGCCGAGCGAGAGGTTGAGGATGTCGAGGTGGTCGCTGAGGTCGCCGTCGCCGTTCGGGTCGGCCGCCCACTCCAGCGCGCTGATGACCAGCGACGTGCTGCCGCCGACGTCCCCGAAGACCTTGAGCGCGTAGATGCCCGCCTCGGGCGCCGTGCCCGGGCCGATCTGCCAGCCCTCGAGGTCGGTCAGCGTCGTGTAGTCACCCTCGAACGTGGTGCCGTCCGCGACGGTGCCGTAGCCCGCGGCGCTGCCGGCGACGTGCGAGCCGTGCCCGCCGCCCGCGGTGTGGGGCGCGTCGATCGGGTTCTCGTCGGGGGTCGGCGTCGAGCCGGGGACCCGCGCGTCGTACGTCGGCCCGGCGAAGTCGTAGCCGCCCAGGTACTTGGCGGGGTCGAACAGGCCATCGGGGACCGGCCCGGTGCCGTCGGTCCCGTAGGCCTGGGCGTAGGCCTCGGGCGTGCCGGGCCCGCCGAAGTTGGCGTGGGTGTAGTCCACGCCGGTGTCGATGACGCCGATGGTGACGTCCTGGCCGGTCAGGCCCGTGGCGGCCCATGACTCCAGGGCGCGCGTGAAGACGTCGGCGCCCTTGTTGGCGGGCTCCTTGGGCACGACCAGGTCGACGCGCACGACGGCGTCGTCGGCCGCGAGCCCGCGGATCTGCTCCGCGTCGCCGGTCACGACCACGCCCGCGACGAGGTTCGACGTGACCTCCAGCGGGGCCGGCGCCGACGCCGAGCGTGCGGTGGCGCTCGGCACGACCTGCTCGGCGAGGTCCGCGACCTCGTCCGCGACGGCGGCCACCTGGGCCTCGCTGCCGCCGGCCTCGGCCGTGTCGAGCGCCGAGGGCGCGTCGAGCTGCACGAAGGCGGTGACCTGCCCGGTCGCGCCCGCGAGGCTGGGGCCCACCGTGGCACCGTCGTCACCGGCGGGGAGCGCCAGGTCGGTCTCCGGGACCGCGAGCCCGTCGGCGGGGGGAGGCGGCTCGGGCGACGCGGGCGACGCGTACGCGGCCCCCGTCACGGCGAGCGGCAGCGCGAGCGCTGCCGTGGTCAGGGCGGCCAGGACGGGACGACGGCGCATGGAGACTCTTCCCCTCGGGGTGCAGGTTCCCCTGGGTGACGCGGCCGACATCGTCGGCGGCCGCGTCACCCGGTGGTAGGCCGCACAGTAGCCCCGCGGACGCCCGCGGGTGAAGAGCCATGGTCACATCCAGTCACAGCGCCATGACTGCCGCGGGGTCGCGCTGCCACCCGGCGCGGAGCGGGGCCGGTGGGCGCGGCACCCCGGCGATCCTCGGGGTGAGGATCCGGGTCAGGTCAGGGCTGGTCCCTGAGGCGCGACGCGCGCGCGGGGAGCAGGCTGGAGCCGTCGGGGGAGACCCGCACCGATCCGTACCGAGGAGCTGCCGTGAACATCCACGAGTCCATGTACCGCGCCGGCCTGTCGCGCCCGAGCGAGGGCCGCGTCCTCGGCGGCGTGTGCGCCGGCATCGCGCGGCGCGTCGGGCTCGACCCGTGGGGCACGCGCCTGCTGGTGTTCGTGCTGATGGTGGTGCTGCCCGGCTCGCCACTGATCCTGTACCCGATCGCCTGGGCCCTGATGCCGGCCGACCGTCCCGGGCCCGTGGTGCACGTCGCCCCGCCGCCCCCGGGCTCGGTGCAGGACTGACCGGGTCCGGCCGGGTCCGGCCGGGTCAGCCCCGACCGCCGGGCCGCACGCGTCCGGCCAGCAGGCCTCCCGCCAGCGCGAACGCCGCCGCGACGGCGAAGCACACCAGGTAGGCCGCGGTCGTGTCGCGCGCGACGAGGAGGGCGAACAGCGGGCCGCTGACGGCCAGCACCACCGCGGTCGTGATGGCCTCGTTGACCTGCAGGGCCGAGGTGTTGGCGCCCTGCTCGGCGGGTGGCGAGAGCCGGAACACGAGCAGGGTCAGCGTCGGGTAGACCAGACCCATGCCGAGGCCGGACAGGCCCCAGCCGAGCACCGCGACGGCGACGGGGACGGTCGGCCAGACCGCGCTCGCGGCGAGCGCGATGCCCAGGGCGAGGCTCACCGCCCCGGCGCGCAGCACGCGGTGGTCGGCCCAGCGGCCCTCCTGCCGTCCCCGCAGCCACGAGCCGGCCGACCACAGCACCGCCGCCGTCGTGAGCGCGAGGCCGGCGACCGCCGGTCGCAGCCCGCGCTCGGTCACGAGGACGAGCGGCAGGTAGATCTCGGCGCCGAGGAAGGCCGCGGGCAGCAGGCCGCGCAGGGCGACGACGGCGGGCAGCCCGCGCGCCACGCGCAGGGTCCCTCGCGGGAGGAGCCCCGGCAGCGAGACGGCCAGGACCACCACGGCCGCGACCACCACGGCCGGACCCCGCGCGTCCCCCTGCTGGCCGGCCCAGTGCAGGGCGAGGGCGCCGGTGGCGGCCCCCGCCGCGGACAGCAGGC